>JAJUFY010000281.1 GCA_029263635.1 Ectothiorhodospiraceae bacterium
AGGCCTATGTCCGCAGCGACTGGATCGGCAACTGGACGCTGTTCATCTTCGGCTGGACCATTTCCTGGGCACCCTTCGTCGGCCTGTTCATCGCCAAGATCAGCCGCGGCCGCACCATCCGCCAGTTCGTGCTTGGCGTACTGCTGGTACCGACGCTGTTCACCTTCCTGTGGTTCGCGATCTTCGGCGACACCGCGCTGCACCTGATCATGGTCGAAGGCTACACGGCGCTGATCGACGAGGTGCAGGCCAATCACGCCATCGCGCTGTTCAAGCTGTACGAGCAGCTGCCGCTGACCGGGATCGTCTCCTTCATCACGGTGGTGCTGATCATCACCTTCTTCGTCACCTCGGCCGACTCGGGCGCACTGGTCATCGACGCGCTGGCATCCGGCTCCGCGCAGACACCGGCCTGGCAGCGGCTGTTCTGGGCCGCGACAGCCGGGCTGGTGGCAGCGGTACTGTTGATGGCCGGCGGCCTCAAGGCGCTGCAGACCATGGCTGTCACCAGCGCCCTACCCTTCACGATCATTCTGCTGACCGCCGCGGTCGGCATGTGGCGGGCGCTGGTCATCGAAGGCCATCATGCCGCCAGCCTGAAGACGCACATGCAGAGCGCTGCGCATACTGCCGCCGCGCCATGGAAGAAACGCCTCGCCGGGCTTATCGACTTCCCGCCGCGCGAGCAGGTCGAATCGTTCATCGCCACGACCGCGCTACGCGGCATGCAGCGGGTCGGCCGCAGCCTGAACGAGCGAGACTGGCCGGCCGAGGTGCACTACGACAAGGCGGGCGTTCGCGCCGCCCTGGAAATCGTGAAGCCGGGGCAGATCGATTTCCTGTACGAGATCCGCTTGCGCGCCTATCCGATACCCGACTTCGCCTTCCCGGAAATGGACCGCAACCCGGAAGGCGACGAGCAGTACTACCGTGCCGAAGTGTTCCTGCGTCGCGGCGGCCAGTCCTACGACGTCTACGGCTACGATGAACAGGACATCATCCGCGACATCCTCGATCAGTTTGAGAAATACCTGAACTTCCTGCACATCTCTCCCGGCAACCTGCCCTGGAACATCGCCGAGCATGACGACGCGCCGCACCCGCCGGAGCCGGACTAGCGGCAGCGCCGAACGGGACGGGCACGCTGCTGCGGGAGGCGGGAGGCGCGAGCCGGGGGAATCGCAAGCGGCCCGCGGTGCAGAGGGTCGCTCCGCCCGGCGGGCGGAGCCAATGGCGGGAAGACGCGCTGCCGTCAGGCTGCCGGACGGGCGGCAGCTACTCGTCGAAGCAGCCCGGCTGCTCGATGCGGTAGCGCTTGCGCGCTTCCACGGTCGGGGTGAGGACGCCGCGCAGCGTCCGGCCCTTGCCGCTCGCGGCCTGGAGCTCGACCTGGACCCGCAGCGGTAGCTGGACGGCCTCGTCGTCCATGTCGATGACGCCCTCCCAGCCGGCCAGGTAGTCGTCCAGCGTCACCGAGCTCTGCCAGCCGCCGGCCTCCAGCGGCTCCGACAGCTCGATCGGCAGTCGCACGATCATCGACCGTCCAGGCGGCAGGATGGTGTCGTGGAAGCCCTCGGCGGTCAGCATGCTGCCGCCGCCGGCCTCCATGGCGCCGCTGTTGTAGCCGTTCAACGCGAAGGTTTCCCGGCTGCGGTTGTCGAGCCTGACGTAGAGGTTGTTGATGCTGGCAGTCCGCCCGCCGACGCTCATCTGCTGCGGCGTGGTGGACATCGACACGACGCTGACCCGCACGCCGGGGACGATCTGCGTCTGGCCATCGCGGAACGTCAGCTCCAGTTCCTCCCGCAGCCGGCCGTGGAAGCGATCCGGATCGATGGCCAGGCGCAGGACCGGCTCCACCGGCGGCGCGGCCAGCGCCACAGGGCCGTCGGTGTGCTGGCTGAGCTCCGGCAAGGTCACGCTGCCGTCAGCCAGGAAGGTCGCGAGCACCGTCCCGTCGCCGTCTTCCAGCACGGCCCGGCTCACCTGCAGCACCTGGCGGCCGCCGGCCTCGGCACAGTGAGCGACCATTTCCTGCAGCTCCGGGCGGCTCATCCGCGGCATGCGCCACGGCTGCTCGTCCGGCTGCAGGACGAAGACGGTACGCTTGTTGCTGTAGGTCACCAGCTGCGGCGCCAGACCCGGCAGTTTCATCACCGTCTGCGACTCCAGCCGCACCCGCACCAGCTGGCTGTCCACCTCGCGGGGCGTGGTCGCGCAGCCGCTCAGCAGCAGCAGAGCGCCCAGGGCGGGGAGCAGGGTTCGGACGAGAAGGCGACAAGTATTCGATCCGCGCATCGGATTCCCCCCAGAAGATTGCTCGGGCAAGAGTAACGGATGCCGACGAATTCGGCATCGTCCGTTCCACCTCCGGGAAGGCGATCGGCCAGGGCAGCTTCTGGAGCCGATCGCCCTGCCCCATGACTAGGCCGGCGTGGCGACCATTGCGCTCAGCGCCCGCTCCAGATTGCCGACCGTCCGCTCGATGTTGTGCAGCTTGTCCAGCCCGAACAGGCCGATCCGGAAGGTCTTGAAGCCGGCCGGCTCATCGCACATCAGCGGCACGCCGGCCGCAGCCTGCACGCCCTGTGCGGCGAACTTGCTGCCATTGTGGATGGCGTCGTCCTCGGTATAGCAGACCACCACCCCGGGCGCTTCGAAGCCGGCCGCCGCCACGCTCTTGAAGCCCTGCTCGGCCAGCATGGCGCGCACCTGGCGGCCGAGTTCCAGCTGCCGCGCACGCAATTCCTCGAAACCATCGGCCTCGGTCTCCCGCATGGCGTCGCGCAGCCGCGCCAGGGTGTCGGTCGGCAGGGTGGCGTGATAGGCATGACCGCCGTTCTCGTAGGTCTCCATGATCTGCAGCCAGCGGCGCAGATCGCTGGCGAAGCTGGTGCTGCGGGTCTGCTCGATCCGCTCGCGCGCGCTTTCGCTGAGCATTACCAGCCCGACGCAGGACGATGCCGTCCACCCTTTCTGCGGGGCGCTGAGCAGCACGTCGACACCGGTCGCCTGCATATCCACCCAGATCGCTCCCGAGGCGATGCAGTCGAGCACGAACAGGCCGCCGACCTCATGCACCGCATCGGCAACCGCACGCAGGTAGTCGTCGGGCAGCAACATGCCCGAGGCGGTTTCCACATGGGGCGCGAAAACCAGGGCCGGCCGCTCGGCGCGGATTGTGGCGGTCACTTCCTCGACCGGCGGCGGCGCGAAGGCCGGCTGTGGCCCGGGCCCGACGGCGCGGGCCTTGAGGACTACCTCTTCCGACGGGATGTCGCCCTGCTCGAAGATCTGCGTCCAGC
>JAJUFY010000412.1 GCA_029263635.1 Ectothiorhodospiraceae bacterium
CCGGCCAGCAGCACCATGCCCAGCCCCCAGCCCCGCGAGGGCGGCCACGGCCGGCGAGCGAGCCGCGACAGCAGCGCGGCCAGCCAGAAATAGCCGGTCACCGCGCCGGCCAGCAGCGCCACCAGATACAGGGCGAGGAGCGACAGCCCCAGAAGAAAGCCGAGCCCGGTGATCAGCAGCACGATCGCCGCGACCGGGACGGTCACGATCAGCGCGAAGCCGAGCAGCAACGCCTACAACGCATGGGCACGGGCCGCGTCGGCGGCGCCCCAGGCATAGCGCGGGAACAGCAGATAGGCCACGGCAGCGGTCACCAGCATGGCGAGCCCGAAGAACAAGGCGCCGAAACGGCCGCCCCGTTCCTGGGGCTGCTGTTCCCGAACCGGCGGCTGCTGAATGACGAGCTCGTCGGCCACCGAGGCATCGTCGGCAATTCGGGGCTGCGTTGCCGAGCGCACGATCAGCTTGCCGCCGATGCGCGCACCCGGCAGCAGTTCGACCTGCTCGGCTCTGATATCGGCGTCGCCGGCGATGTCGCCGGCGAGCCGAAAGGTCCTGGCAGCCACTTTCACGGAACCGTCCACCCGGCCGTTGATCACGACAGCGTTGCCGGCCAGCCAGGCCCAGTCGGCGACACTGGCCTGCGATTCCAGCTCGATGTCGGCGCCCGCCGCCACCACATGACCACCGATGGCCCCCTGCAGCCGCACGCTGCGGCCGCCGGCGCGGACATCGTCGCCGACCGGCGCCTGGATCTCTATGCGCTCGCCGACCGCGACCAGATCCTGCCGCACCGGCGCGCGCACGGTCAGTTCCTGCGCCGCCGCAATCACGTCGCCCTCCACTGAGGCAAGCATGTCGATGCGGCGGCCGGCGAGGTACAGGTCGTCCGGCGTGTCCGCACGCAGGACGATGGTCTCTGCTGCCTGGAAAGCGGTCAGGCCAACCGCCGGCAGCAGGACCAGCAGGGCCAGGCAGATGCTTGCGTGTACATATCGGCTCATGGGGCGCCCTCCGCGCATTCTCGGCTCCCCGTTTTGTTGGGCGCGTCAGCACGCGGCAAAAGTGCCGAAGCGCGCTTGCAGACGATCTCAGCAGGAGCCGATCATTGGGTGCCCGTTTTCCAGGTATGAGCCATGAATGCCACGCACCGCCAGGCGCGCCTGATCGAGGCGCTGCTCGATCCCGGCCGCTACCCGCACCCGGTAGAGCGCGTCGAGCGCATCGAAACCCACGTTTCCACCGTGCTGCTGGCCGGCGAGTTCGCCTACAAGATCAAGAAACCGGTGGATCTGGGGTTTCTGGATTTCCGCACTCTGGAGCAGCGTGCCTTCTTCTGTGCCGAGGAGGTACGGCTCAACCGCCGCCTCGCGCCGGACATCTACCTGGGCCGCATCCCGATTACAGGCAGCTGCGAGGCGCCGGTCCTCGGCGGTGAGGGCGCAGCCATCGAGTACGCGGTGCAGATGCGCCGTTTCCCGGCCGGCGCGCTGCTCCTCGATCATCTGGAGCGGCAAGCGCTGCCGCTGGCGGTGATGGATCAGCTTGCCCGGCTGATCGCCGACTTCCACGCCAGCGCCGAGCGAGCACCGGCCGGCAGCGGTTACGGCGAGCCGAAGCAGGTCGCGGCTCCCATCTGGGACAGCCTGCGGGACCTGCAGGTACTGTGGGGGCCGGCCAAAGCGTCACAGCTGGCAGGCCTGGAACAGTGGCTGACGACCGAGCAAACGCGGCTAGAACCGTTGTTCTGGACGCGGCGGCAGGACGGCTTCGTACGCGAATGCCACGGCGACCTGCACCTGCGCAACCTCGTTTGGTGGGACGACCGCCTGCTGGCCTTCGACTGCCTGGAATTCGATGCCGGCCTGCGCTGGACCGACGTCATGAGCGACCTGGCCTTCACGCTGATGGACCTCGAGCACCGTGCCAC
>JAJUFY010000463.1 GCA_029263635.1 Ectothiorhodospiraceae bacterium
CGGAAATCCGGCTTGGCGCCATCGGCTAGCCAGACGCCGGGCCGTAGACCAGCCGTCCATCCCGCACCGTTGCCGCGGCGGTATAGGGGTGTTCCACCGTCTTCCCCGGACCCATGATGTGCAGGACCCGAATGCCGGCGGCTTTCAGGTCGTCCGCGATCATCGACCGGTGGCAACGCCACCAGACCGCTTCCGCACACAGGATGGCGGTGCGTTGGGCCGGCAGCGGCCGCCAGCAGCCGCTTCCGACCGCGCCGGTATTCATCGGTTTCCATATGATCGGCATAGGCGCGGAAGGCCGTGCTACGCCAGATCGTATTGGCGGAATCGGCTCTGGGGGTGCGGCGTCCGCCCAGCTCGGCAATCGGCAGGTAATCGATGCCAGCCGCCGCCAACCCTTGCGGCAGGCACTCCATGCCGAACTGAGGATGCTTGCGGGAACCGGCGAAGCGGCGGACGTCGACGATCAGCTCGATCGGGCAGGGAGCGAGCAGCGCCAGAAACTCCTGCCAGCTCCGCGACGAGTGGCCGACCGTCCAGATCACCGGCGGCCGCGGAGCGCCCGTCATCACCGCCGAGCCTGGCGCGTCTGCGGCGGCGGCGCACCATGCCGCCGCCGGCTGCCGTTACGACTTCAGCCGCTGTGCCAGCAACTGCTGCGCCCGCTGTGCCCACTGCTTCTCGGCCTGCTGCACTTCGCGGAAGAACTGCGCCAGGTCGTTGTCCTGCGCCTGTTCAGCATCGCGGATGTAGCGGTCGTAGGTCTCGACGCCCTGCAAGGCATGGTAGAGCACGCTGGTGAGGTTGTAGGTGGTATCGCTGGTGCCGGTATTCGCTGTCGCCATCGTTGGCCTCCTCGGTGATCCTGGTCATGCATCGGGTCGCGGTGGCTTTGCCGCCGCGCACTCCCCGGCCCTTCATGCGGCCGCTGGAGGCGCACGCCAAGCCCGAGTGATGAGCCGGTTCTGCTAGGCTGCCGACGATGGTGTCGCAGATAAGGAGCATGACATGAGCGACGCGCTATTCCTGCGTGAGACGGAGGATCTCTATCTCCCCACGCCGCTGGCCGGCGGCCCGTGGAATCCGCAGCACTTGCACGGCGGTCCGCCCACCGGCCTGCTTGCCCATGTGCTGGAGGCTGGCGTTGATACGGATGCCCTGCGGCTCGCGCGGCTCACGGTGGATCTGTTGCGGCCGGTGCCGCACGCCCCGCTGCAGGTGGTGGTGGAGACCGTGCGGGCCGGGCGGCGCGTGCGGATCCTCAGCGGCTCGCTGCTGGCCGACGGCGTCGAAGTCTGCCGCGCCAGCGCCCTGTTCCTGGAGCGGCGCGAACTCGAAGTGCCGGACTACGGACGCTTCCCGGCCGAGCAGCTGCCCCCGCTGGACGGGCTGCCGGTCAGCACCCTGGCCGAGCTGGCCGGCTTCGCCGGCAAGCGCGAAGGTCTGCAGGGCCTGCATACCACGGCCGAGGCCTGCCTGATCGACGGCGCCCGCGGACGCGGCCAGGGCCGGGTCTGGATGCGGTTGCCGGTACCCGTGGTGGCCGGCGAACCGGCATCGCCCACCGTCCAGGCAGCGACCCTGGCCGACTTCGGCA
>JAJUFY010000092.1 GCA_029263635.1 Ectothiorhodospiraceae bacterium
ACCAAGCCGACCGCCGGGGCCAAGCGCCGCCGACTGCAGGCCAAGACCCGCCGCAGCGGTATCAAAGCCGCTCGCCGCCCTCCCGGCGTCGACGATTGAGCGCGCCGGCCCGGCATCGTTGCCGGCAGGCGCTGGGTGCTTTCCGCGGCAGGCCTCTTCTGCCGCCGCTAAGGCCGGTCGTCCGGATGTCTCCCTCCGGGAGGCGTGTGCTGGGGACGGCCGGCGGAAACCGGGCCCGCCATGCCAGCAATCCATTGAATTAGAACATTCCAACCTTGCGGCATTCTTAACCTATCCCCAGTTACCCGTGGTACGCGCCCGCGCAAGCAGCGCCCATGCGTTCTGCGGTGACTGCCGGGCACGGCGGTCGAGCGGCTCACAGGCATCAGTTCGTAACAGGGAGGATAGGACAATGCCAGATACGCCAAAGCGGCGACAGGTCGAGACTGCGCCGTCCGCGGACCGCGCGACGGCGGCGGCTGGGAATCCCGGCGAGACCGGCCGCGGCAACGGAGGCGTCGCCGCGGCAGCCGGAGAGGCGGGCGAAAAGGCGCGGGAATGGACCCATGAAGCCAAGCACCGCGGCCGCCGGATGCTGGACGAGCAGAAGCACAACGTCGCCGAGCAGATCGCCGGAGTCGCGCAGGTGCTGCACAAGTCCGCCGGCGAATGCCTGGAACGGGAGGATCAGCGTACCGCCGGTCGCGTGCTGGAACAGGCGGCGACAGCGCTGGACCGGCTGTCCGACACCCTGCGGGACCGCGACCTCAACGCCATGCTGGATCAGGCCACCGATCTGATGCGCCGGCAGCCGGCATGGTTCATCGCCGGCTCGGTGGCCGCCGGGTTCCTGCTGACCCGCTTTGCCGCCAGCTCGCGCCGCAGGCCCGCTGCCTCTTCCTATGCCGAGTCCGGCTACCAGGGCGCCGGCGACAGCATGGACCGGCAAGGCAGCTCGCCGGATGCGTCGTATGTGGCGGGAGCCCATGCGGATCCGGGCGAGATCGGCCGTAACGGCCGCGGCATCGTGCCGCCGGCCATGCCGTCGGGGAGGAGGGATTACTGATGGCCGTGTATGACATTCGGCGGGATCGGCCGGGCGCCGCGCCGGAAGAGCAGTCGGTGAAGTCGCTGTTTTCGGAGCTGGCGACCGAGCTGAGCACCTTGTTCCGGCAGGAAGTCGCGCTGGCCAAGGCAGAGACCACCGCGTCCCTCGCTACCGCCAAGGCCGGCATCACTGCGATCGCGGCAGGTGCCGCGGTCGGCTTCGCTGGATTCATCGTGCTGCTGTTCGCGGCCGTGTACGGCTTGTCGGCTGTCATGCACATCGGCTGGGCGGCGTTGATCGTCAGCGTGCTGACGCTGATCGCCGCCGGGCTCGCGGTGCGGTCCGGCATCGGCAAGCTCAAGCAACGCAGCATGTTCCCCAAGCGCAGCGTCGAATCCCTGCGCCGCGATGCCCAGCTGGCGACGAGGAGGAATCATGAACACGACTAACCCGCACGACGACGCCCGGCTGCGCGAGACCCGGCGCGATGCCGAAATCGCCTTCGGACGCAGCGACCAGGCCGCCCGCAGCCCGGAAGACATCGAGAACGAGATCCATCACACCCGGGCGCAGCTGGACAGCACTCTCAGCCAGCTGCAGCGCAAGCTGACCGGCGCGCCTAACGAGGCCATCGGCGAGTTCACGCAGAACCTCACCCAGGCGGTGGTCCGCAACCCGGTTCCCACGATACTGCTGGGCACCGGCCTGTTGTGGATGATGGGCTCCTTCCTCTGGCGTCACCGGGTACCGGTCGCCATGGTCGGCTCCGCCGTCGCCTGGCGCAAGATGTACGGTCCGGAGCAAGGCCAGCTCTACTACCGGCCGGATATCGCGGCGGTGGATCATCGCCACGCTCGGTCCGGCGGCGAGATGGAAAGCGGCGAAGAGCACGAGAGCCGCATGAGCCATGCCGCCAACAAGGCGTCGCACACCGGCCGGCGGGTGATCGGCACGATCCGGGGCAGCGCCAGCAGCGGGCGCGAACGCCTCTCGTCGACGGGGCAGCGCCTGTCGGAGAAGAGCGCGCAGATGCGCAGCCAGATGGCCGACATGGCCGGCAGCATGCGCACGCAGGCGGCGCAGCTGAGCGAATCGGCCCGCGACCGGGCGCAACGCCTGGGCAGCAGGACACGGGAGACGGCCTACGACCAGCCCTGGATGATGGCGGCACTCGGCCTGGCTGCCGGTGCCGCGGTCGGGCTGTTGGTGCCGCACACCCGACGCGAGGACGAGCTGATGGGCGAGTCCCGCGATCGCCTGTTCGACCGGGCCCGCGAGCAGGTGCAGGAGCAGATGGAACGCGGCGAAGAGGCGGTGCAGGCCGCAACCGCGGCGGCCAAGGAGGAAGTCATGCGTCAAGACCGGGAACCGGGTAGCGGCACCAGCGGCAGCGATTTCCAGTCGAGCAGCGGACCGGGCGGCGGTAGAGGACAGCCGACTCCTGGCTTGTAGCGAGCGGGGAGCGGATCCGCCGTCCCCGCAACGGGATGTCACATGGCGAAACGGATCGACATCGAGGAGCGCAGGCGCGGCCGGCAGGCGGCAAAGCCAGGGGAGATCCCGCGGGCGGGCTGGACCGATATCCTGTTGCGGACCCAGCGGGAAGCCAGCCGCGATTACATGGGCCTGATCGCGGCCGGCGTGGCTTTCTATGGCCTGCTGGCCATTTTCCCGGCGCTGGCGGCGTTGATATCGATCTACGGCCTGGTGGCCGATCCGGCAGAGATCGGACAGCAGATGGGTGGCTTGCTGACCATGCTGCCGCCGGAAGCGGCCGGCATTCTCAACCAGCAGCTGCAGACGTTGGCCAGCCAGCCCAGCGGCGGGCTCAGCATCGGCGTGGCGGTGGGTATCCTGCTGGCGCTGTGGAGTGCCGCCAAGGGCATCAAGGCCCTGATCCAGGGCCTGAACATCGCCTACGACGAAGAGGAACGGCGCGGCTTCTTCAGGCTCAACGGCATCGCCCTGCTGCTGACGCTGGGCGGTGTGCTGATGGCTATCGTGGCGCTGGGACTGATCGCGGTGCTGCCGGCGGTCGCCAACCTGCTGGGGGTGAGCGGCCCGATCGCGACCGCCGTTTCGCTGCTGCGCTGGCCCCTGTTGCTGGCTGCAGTGCTGGTGGCGCTGGCGGTGGCGTACCGGTACGGTCCTTCCCGCGACGAACCGCAGTGGCGCTGGGTGAGCTGGGGAGCCGGCGTGGCGACCGTGCTGTGGCTGGTCGGCTCGGTGCTGTTCTCGGTCTATGTCCAGAACTTCGGCAACTACAGCAAGACCTACGGCTCGGTCGGCGCCATCGTGATCCTGATGATGTGGTTCTTCCTGACGGCCTACGTGGTGCTGCTTGGCGCCGAGCTGAACGCCGAGATCGAGCATCAGACCGCCCGCGATACCACCGAAGGCCAGCCAGAGCCGATGGGCAGGCGTGGCGCTCATGTCGCCGATACGGTCGGCCAACGACAACGGTGATGCCCATGGTCCTGACCGGCTCCGACACCGAGCGCTGGCTGACCGGCCAGAAGCCGGCCGGAGCGGTGTACGCTGCCGGCGATCATGTCGTCATCCGCAACGGGCCGGTCTGCGGGCAGCGCGGGACGGTGGTCATGCTGGCCGATCTGGCACCCGAGCCGCGTTATCTGGTCGTCATCGGCCGCGGCCACTATGCCCAGGTCCGGCAGTCCGATCTCGCGCCGGCGGCCGGCTGAGCCGGCCGGAATGGAGCCAGATCGCGCTCATTCCGTTCAGCTTGCGTATACTTCCCGCCCGACGACCGCATCTCGAGGAAATGCGCGTGACTGTCTTTCAACCTCGCCAAGTCGAGCCGCATGCTCCCTGGCGCTGGATGCGGGAAGCCCTGGGCCTGATCGCCCGCCGGCCCCTGGCTTTCGGGTTGGCAAGCGCCGTCATGCTTGCGCTGTTCTGCGCCGCGCTGCAGGTCCAGCCGCCGGTGTTGCGGTTTGCCGTCGCGCTGCTGCTGCCGCCACTGGGGCTCGGCGCCTTCATCCGCCTGGCGCAAGCCGCCGATCGTTCGCAGCCACTGGCGCCGGCGACGCTGCTCCCCGGCAACCGGGAAGTGCTGCAGGTGCTGGGTGTCGCTGCGATCGGCTACGGCCTGGCGTTTGCCGCCATCGCCGCCATGCAGGCAGGGAGCGAAGCGGCTGGCCTGGCACTGATGCCGGGCCAGCTGGCGGATCAGCGCTGGCGCGACTATGTAGCGGTGGTGGCGTCCTGGCTTGGTCTGCCGCTGGTCATGGTTGCCCGCGGCGTGCTGTTCGGCTGTTCGCTGGCGGCGTTCAGCGGGCTGTTGCTGCTGCTGTTCGCCTGGTTCGCCCTGCCGCTGAGCCAGCTCGGCAGCGTCCGCACCTGGCTGGCGCTGCGGCTGAGCATTTCCGCCTACCGGCTCAATGCGCACCGGATCGGACTGGCCAGCGTCGGCGCATTGGCCCTGATGGCGCTGGCGGTACTGCTGACTCTCGGGCTGGCGGCCATACTGGCTGCTCCGTTCCTGGGAGCGATGCTGTATGTGTCCTACCGAGAGGTGTTTCTCGGTCAGGCCGAGAATAGCCCGGTGCAAGCGGCCGACGAACTGCGTCCAGCCGATGTGGTTGCCTGAGCCGCGGCCTTGAGGTCGGTGGCAGGCGGCCGGCATGTCATGGAGCGCCGTTTCGGGCTTGCGGTTCAGGAGGAGCCGTGCAGCGCGTCATCGCACCATCGCAGGCCAGCGGCGAGGGACTGGCCAGGGCCTACGCCGGAGCCGGCCTCGCGGATGCCGACCGCCAGTTCATGGCGCTGTTCGTGCAGCGGTTCCCGGGTTTCGAAGGCGGGCTTGTGCTCGACCTCGGCTGCGGTCCCGGCGACATCACCATCCGCTTCGCCCGGCGCTATCCCGACGCGACCCTGCACGGCCTGGACGGCTCGGGCGCGATGCTGCGCTACGCCCAGCATGCGCTGGCGAATGCCCCCGACGTGCGCACCCGGGTGCGCTTCGTGCAGGGTACCCTGCCGGAGGCGGTGCTGCCCCGGCATCAGTATCAGGCCGTCATCAGCAACGGCCTGCTGCATCGTCTGCCCGAACCCGCTGTGCTGTGGCACGCTCTCCCCACCTTGGGCAGGCCCGGAGCGGCTGTCTGCATCATGGATCTGCGCCGGCCGGAATCGGCCGCCCAGGCCAGGGCAATCGTCGAGCGCCATGCCGGCGGCCGGCCGCAAATCCTCAGGCAGGATTTCTACGACGGGCTGCTGGCTGCCTTCGTTGAAGACGAGGTACGGGAGCAGCTGGCGGCGGCCGGACTGCCGCTGGCCGTGGAGGCCTGCAACGATCACCGGCTGCTGGCATGGGGCCGGCTGCCAGGCTGACAGCCGGCCGGGGCAGCGCTGATACATCCCGATCGAGAACATGCTCTCAAGGTCGTGCCGTGATTGCGTCTTGAATGCGATCAGGGTTTCCGTCTCGCGGATGCCGGCGATCTTCTGCAGATGCTCGGTGACCGCGTCCGCCAGCGCCTCGTTGGAGGCGACCCGCAGCATTGCCACCAGGTCGTAGCGGCCGCCCACCGAATACACCTCCGAGACGCCTTCGACTTCCAGCAGCGCCTGGGCCACGTCGTTCACTTGGCCGCGTTCTGCGCAGACCAATACGATTGCCGTCACCATTGCTTGTCTTCCCTCATCGGTTGAGCCACCAGACGCCCAGGTTCAGATAGGCGGCGAGGCTGATCCAGGCAAGATAGGGCAGCAGCAGGATGCCGGCCAGCGGCCGGATCCGCCAGAACAGTACCAGGGTACCGAGGACCAGCAGCCAGAGGATAACCAGCTCAAGCAGAGCCGCCAAGGGCAGCCGCAGGCCGAAGAACAGCCACGACCAGGCCGCATTGGCGACTAGCTGAGCAATGAAGAACGTCAGTGCGGTCGCGGCGCCGCCGAAGCCGCGCTGGCGCCAGACCAGCCAGGCGGCAATGCCCATCAGTGCATAGAGCATCAGCCAGACGGTGCCGATCGCCGCACCCGGCGGCGTCAGCGGCGGCTTGGCCAGTTGGCCGTACCACGTGCCGGGCTGGAACAGCGCCCCGCTCAATCCCGGCGCGAAGCTGGCCAGCAGCCAGCCGGCCAGGCTCAGCCAGTCGCGCTGCTCGAGACGGCCGGCGAAACCGTCAGCCGTGGCCATATTCTCCCCGCTGGCGCTTCATGTAGAGGATGAAGAAGGCCGGCACGTGGGCGACACCGAAGCCGAACAGAAAGGCGGCCCAGCGCATGGCCTGGGTGGCATGGGGAAACCAGACGGTGCCGAGCCAGCCGAGACCGAAGCCGGTCCCGATCAGCAGGATGCGCAGCAGCCAGGTCCGGCCGCTGTGCTGGGTGTGGATCGGCAGCCGGTGATGGACATAGGCGGTCGCCGCCAGCAGCGGCGCGGCCAGGATGATGGTGAGCATGACAGCCATAAGTAGCCCTCCTGGGCTTGTCAGTGGGGGCGGCTTGCCGGGGCATAAACCGAGGCCGGCGACTTGGACGATGCCCGGTTCAGCGTCATGGCTTACCATAGGCGTCACGATCTTCAGCCACGAGGAGTCCGCGAGGACCGGACCGATGAGCAACTCCCTACGCGACCAGCTGATCAAGGCCGGCTTGGCCACCGAGGAGCACCTCAAGCGTGCCAGGGCCAGCGACCGCAGGCAGCACCGGCAGGCCAACCAGCAGAAGCGCGCCGGCGGCCAGAAGCCGCAGTCGGAAGCTGCCCGGCTGGCGGCCGAGGCGGCGGCGCGCGAGAAGGCGAAGGCGCAGGCCCTCAACCGCGAGCGGCAGGCCGAGAAGGAGCGGCTGGCGGCGGAAGCCCAGGCGCGCGACCTGGTGGTCAAGAGCGAGATCTCGCGGCCGCCGAGCGACAAGGACATCGCCTTCAACTTCACTCACGGCGGCAAGATCAAGTACATCTACGTGAATCCGGATCTGCACAAGCAGCTGGTGGCCGGCAAGCTGGCGATCTGCCGCACCCGCGGCCGTTTCCGGGTGGTGCCGGTCGAAGTGGCGCGCAAGGTGCAGCCGATCGCGCCGTACGTGATCGCCTTCCTGCCCGACGACAAGCCGGCGGAAGACCCGGATTACGCGGACTTTCCGATTCCCGACGACCTCATGTGGTGAGCTCCCTGGAGTTTTTCGCCACCGCGCCGCGCGGCCTGGAGCCGCTGTTGGCCGACGAGCTGCGTGCCCTCGGCGCCGCCGACGTGCGGGAGGGCCGCGGCGGCGTCGCCTTCGGTGGGCCGCTGCGCATCGGCTATGCCGCCTGCCTGTGGTCGCGCACCGCCAACCGCGTCCTGCTGCCGCTCGCGCGCTTCCCGGCCGCCACCCCGGAGGCGCTCTACGCCGGCGTGCACACCATCGACTGGGGCGAGCACCTGAGCCCGGACGCGACGCTTGCGGTGGACTTCGTCAGCAGCCGCTCGGCCATCACTCACACCCAGTTCGGCGCGCAGAAGGTCAAGGATGCCGTCGTCGACCGGTTGCGCGAGCAGACCGGCCGGCGGCCGTCGGTGCGTCCGGAGCGGCCGGACCTGCAGCTCAATGTCTACGTTCACCGCGACGAGGCGCAGCTGGCCGTCGATCTGTCGGGCGAGAGCCTGCACCGGCGCGGCTACCGGCCGGCCGGCGCGGCGGCGCCGCTGAAGGAGAACCTGGCGGCGGCTCTGCTGCTGCGCGCCGGCTGGCCGGCGCTGGCGGCCGAGGGCGCGCCGCTGCTGGATCCGATGTGCGGTTCCGGCACCCTGCCGATCGAGGCGGCGCTGATCGCCGCCGACATCGC
>JAJUFY010000423.1 GCA_029263635.1 Ectothiorhodospiraceae bacterium
CTTCTGTCGCTTCACCGCCGATTTCCCCAAATTCCCTTAGCAACTCTTTCTGCCGCTCTGTCAACTTTGTCGGAGTGACGACGACAACTTTAACGTGCTGGTCGCCCTGACCGTACCCCCGCAGTCGGGGCACGCCTTTGTTGCGCAAGCGGAAATACGTGTCCGTCTGTGTTCCCGCAGGAATTTTCAGCTTCACCCGGCCGTCCAATGTAGGGACTTCCAGCTCGTCGCCAACCTTCAGGCCGCTGCGCTTGCCGGCGTTGACATGCCAGCGGTCGCCATCGCGGGAGAAGGCGCGGGCGGTCCAGGGCGCGAGCCGGGCCCTGTCGGCGGCGGCGGCCATGATGTTCTCGGCAAGCGCCTGCAGTACGGCAGTGTCGGGCCGGCCCTGGCCGGCCGGCAGCTGCACGGCCCGCGGGGCGTGGCGCACGCCGAGCAGGGCATCCAGCAGCGTCACCTGCCCGCGCAGCTCGCCGTCGCCGCTGGGTGCTGGCTCCACCAGCACCAGGATGCGGATGCCGGGATAGGTCGCCAGCGCCTCCAGGCAGGGCTGTGGCCGGTCGATCCGGCAGCCGGCGGCGGCCAGGGTGTCGCGCACCGTATCGGCACCGACCAGCGTGAAAGCGTGTTCCGCGGCCTGGGCCGCCAGCGGATTCTGCAGGGAGGATTCCAGCGCAGGCTGAGTGGCGACGACGGCAAGCTTATGCCGCGGCGAAGCAGCGGCCTCGCCGGCGCCGGGCTGCGCGTCTGCCTGCCGGTTGAGGCCGAGGATGCGCGACAGGGTGGCGCCGGAGTTCAGATTGGCCTCGAAGTCTTCGGTGGTGGCGCGCTCGCCGCTGGGGTTGAGCAGGGCGCAGCCTGCCAGCAGCAGGAGCAGCGCGGCGGTGAAGGGAATACGCAAGCGGATTGTCGGCATCGTCACAGCCCCCCCTTGAACTGAGCAGCATGGTGCGCGAGCCGGGCCCGGCTTGGCAAGCTGCCCGGCGCGTGGCCACGACAGCCGGCGCTGCGGAGGGACAGAAAAGCGCAACAAAAAAGCCGCCCCGAAGGGCGGCTTTCATCAGCAGGTACGAGTACCGTTCTTAGAAGCTGACCACCATGCCGGCGGCAACCGCCACTTCGTCGGTACCGGACAGAGCGCCGTTCTGAGCACCGTAGCCGCCGCCGTGCAGCAGCGCGAAGGGGCTGCCAGCAGCGTCGTTGTCGACGCGGTTGACGAGGCCGTACACCATCAGGTTCTTGGACACGGTGTAGCGGGCCTGCACGTTCAGGAGGGAAGAGCCCTCGTCGTCCTGCAGGTAGTCGCCGCCGACCGTCAGCTGCGGGGTCACCGCAAACGCCGCGCCGATGTGCCAGGCATCAACCTTGTCCGCAGCAGCGTCGTCGTCGTGGCTGAGGTAGGCCAGCTTCAGCTTGACGCCGGCCAGCGTGGTGCCGGCAGCGACGATCCAGGTGGTCTCGTCGTCGGGGTTGCCGGAACCTTCGAGGCCGGTGGTGACGGAATAAGCCGCACCGAGCTGGAAGGCGCCGGCGTCGTAGTTGGCGAAGCCGGAAACCACCGACTCGCGGGCACGGCCGTACGGAGCGCCCTCGCTTTCAAAGCCGTACTGCAGCTGCGCGGTCAGCCCCTGCACCTTCGCGGTGTAGGTGATCGACTCGTTGGTGAAGAAGTGGCCGTAGCCTATGCTAGCAGCGGCGTTGGTCGCCACGCTGTTGCCGCCCATGGCGAAGGAGCCGCCGTTGAAGGCGATCAGCGGGTTCAGCTTGGTGCCGACTTCGATGCGGCCGAAACCGCCTTCGACGCCAACGTTGGCGGCGCGACGGAACACGCCAGCC
>JAJUFY010000159.1 GCA_029263635.1 Ectothiorhodospiraceae bacterium
CGAGCTTGGACACGATGCGTTTCTCCGGTTATTGGACCAGCACGATTAAGAGCGGCTTACAGTGTGCGAGGACAGGCTCTTAATGCGGGATGGCTCCTCAGATTCCCAAACCTGCCGGCGGCCTCCCGGCGGCCGGCGCATGATCGATCCTGGGGCATCATACCCCGTCTTCCTCTCCGCCCCGCGTGCACGGCAGGGGCGGCACCGTCGGCATGGTAGCCCATGCGGCGGTCGCCATTGCCCGGCCCGACGCCTGCAGCCCGCTGCGCGGCGCCGGCTTCAGCCCAGCCACGGCCTGGAACAGGCCGTCCTGACGATGCCGCGGCAGGCGGCCAAGGACGGCGTGTCGACCAGCTTCACATTCTTCCCAGGCAGTTCTCACTCGTGCCGGGAATTGTGCTACGTTCAGTAACAAAATCATAAGAACTCAGTGAAACTGAGAAAAAACAGCGTGGCTCAGCCGCGCCAGGAGGAGACGGTGTATCCCGGACCGGATCACAGCGCCGCCAGCGAAAGCGTCCTGCTTGGACTGTTCGCGCTGTTCCTGTTGGTAACGCCCCTGGCTGCCTGGTGGATGCAGCTGCATCCGCCGTGGTACTTCAGCTACCTGCTCTGGGCGGGGCTGATCGTGCTGAATGCGGCCCTCGGCCGCCGGCTCGGCCGCTATGACCTTTAGCATCGTCAGCCTGTTCCTGGCGGCGGTAGCCTATCTGCTGCTGCTGTTCCTGATCGCCTATTCGACGGAGCGCTGGGCGCCGGAGCGCTTTTCGCACCATCCGCTGCTGTACGTCCTGTCGCTGGGCGTCTACGCGACCACCTGGAGTTACTACGGCAGCGTCGGCTTCGCCGCCGAACAGGGGATCGTGTTCCTGACCATCTACATCGGCGTCACGATAGCCTTCGTGCTGACGCCGGTGCTGCTGCTGCCGCTGCTGCGCCTGGTCCGCAACCATCAGCTGACGTCGGTGGCCGACCTGTTCGCCTTCCGCTTCGACAGCCAGGTGGCCGGCACGCTGGTGACCATCCTGGCCCTGATGGGCATCCTCCCCTACATCGCCCTGCAGATCCGCGGCGTGGCCGAAGCCACCCAGGCCTTGGCGCCGGATGCCTCGCCGGTGCCGATCGCGATCGGCTTCTGCGTGATCGTCACCGTGTTCACCATCATCTTCGGCGCCCGCCACGTGACGCCGCGCGAGAAGCACGTCGGCCTGACCGCCGCCATCGCCTTCGAATCCCTCGTCAAGCTGCTGGCCCTGCTGCTGCTGGCCGCGGTGGTCATCAAGCTCGCCTTCGGCGGCCTCGACGGGCTGGAAAGCTGGCTGGCGGAAAACCCCGAGCGGCTGCAGGAATTCTACCGGCCGGGAATGGAGGGCCCCTGGAGCAGCCTGCTGCTGATCGCCTTCGCCGCCGCCTTCCTGCTGCCGCGGCAGTTCCACATGATGTTCACCGAGAACCTGCGGCCGCGCTCGCTGATCACCGCCGGCTGGGGGTTCCCGCTGTTCCTGCTGCTGCTGTCGCTGGCGATCCCACCCATCCTCTGGGCCGGCCGGGCGCTCGGCCTGGAGGTGGCGCCGGACGCCTACGTGATCAGCCTGGTGCAGCTGAGCGATTCCCCGGCGCTGGTGATGCTGATCTACCTCGGCGGCATTTCCGCCGCCAGCGCCATGATCATCGTCGAGACTCTGGCGCTGTCGTGGATGGTGGTGAACCATCTGGTGCTGCCCTTCGTCAAGATCCAGCCGCACCGCGACCTCTATGCCGGCCTGCGCTGGCTGCGGCGGCTCATGATCGTTGCGGTGATCGCCGCCGGCTACGGCTTCTACGCCATGCTCAAGCCCAGCACCGTGCTGGTGGCCTGGGGGCTGATCTCGTTCCTGGCCATGGCTCAGTTCCTGCCGGGCATCATCGGCGTGCTGTACTGGCCGCGGGCCACCCGCACCGGCTTCATCGCCGGACTGGTGGCCGGCGGCACGATCTGGGGAGCCGGGGCGCTGCTGCCGCTGCTGACCGATGTCAACGTGCTGCACTGGCTCGGCCTGCCGGGCTTCACCGCCGGCGGCGGCGCCTACGGGGAGCTGACATTCTGGTCGCTGAGCATCAACGCCCTGCTGTTTGCCCTGTTCTCGCTGCTGGTGCCGCCCACCAAGCGCGAGCGGGAAGCGGCCGCCGCCTGCCGGGAGGTGGGCCTGCGGCTGTCGCAGGGCGCGCTGCAGCTGGAATCGCCGCGCCAGTTCGTGCGACAGCTGGCGCCGGTCACCGGGCAGCGGGCCGCCCTGGCCGAGGTGCAGAAGGCCTTGCACGACCTGCAGATGAACTGGGAGGAACGCCGGCCCGAGAAGCTGCACATGCTGCGCGAACAGATCCGGCGCAATCTCTCCGGCATGATGGGCCCGGTGCTGGCCCGCATGATCGTCGACGAGCGGCTGCAGCTGGACCAGGACACCCGTGCCGCCCTGGCGCAGAACATCCAGCTCATCGAATCGCGCCTCGAGCAGTCGCGGCGCAGCTTCTACGGCGTGGCGGCCGAGCTCGACGCGCTGCGCCGCTACCACCGCCAGGTGCTGGAAGACCTGCCGCTGGGCATTGTCGCGGTCACCACCAGCGACCGCATCGTGCGCTGGAATCCGGCCATGGCGCGGCTGACGGGCATCGCCACCGAAACCGCGCTCGGTACTACCCTGCAGGATCTGCCGGCGCCCTGGGGCCAGTTCCTGGCGGACTTCCTGAGCGAGCCCGGCGGCGATAACGGCAAGCGTCAGCTCACCATCGGCAAGGAAACCCGCTACCTCAGCCTGCACAAGGCGATGATTGCCGAACCCGGGCACGCCAGCACCGGCGACCGGCTGCTGCTGCTGGAAGACCTCACCGAGCTGGAGCTGCTGGAACGGGAGCTGGCGCACAGCGAGCGGCTGGCGTCCATCGGCCGGCTGGCCGCCGGCATCGCCCACGAGATCGGCAACCCCATCACGGCCATCGCCTGCCTGGCGCAGGACCTGCAGCAGGAAAACGACCCGGAGGTGGTCAGCGAAATGGCGCAGCAGGTGCTGGCCCAGACCCGCCGGGTCAGCAACATCGTCCATACGCTGGTCAGCTATGCCCACAGCGGCGGCAGCGACGGACTGCTGTCCAAGCCGGTGCCGCTGCGGGCCACCGCGGAGGAGGCCCGGCAGCTGGTCCAGCTCTCCAAGCGCGCCCAGCTGGTCCAGTTCGACAACCGGCTGCCCAGCACGCTGCAGGTGGTGGGCGACCGCCAGCGGCTGCTGCAGGTGTTCGTCAACCTGTTCGCCAATGCCGCCGACGCCTGTGGCGAGAACGGCCGCGTGCTGATCACCAGCCGCAAGCACCGCAACAGCGTGCAGATCACGGTGGCGGACAACGGTCCCGGGATCCCGGAGGAGATGCAGGACAAGGTGCTGGAGCCGTTCTTCACCACCAAGCAGGTCGGCGAAGGCACCGGACTGGGCCTGCCCCTGGTTTACAACATCATCAAGGAGCACGGCGGCGAGCTGCGCCTGGAAAGCTCCCCCGAGGGCACTCGCGTCATTTTCAAGCTGCCGCTGCAGCCGGTAGCTGCCGGAGAGCAGGACGCCGGCCGTGCCCCGAGCGAGGTGAACCACTGAAATGCCGCAGATCCTGATCATCGAAGACGAGAGCATCATCCGTCAGTCCATGCAGCGGCTGCTGGACAGGGCCGGTTACGAGGTCACGGCCAGCCCGTCGCTGGAAGATGCGCTGGCCAACCACCAGCCGGCCGACTTCGACCTGATCATCTCCGACCTGCGACTGCCGGGCGCGCCCGGCACCGAGATCATCCCGCTGGCGAACGGCGCCCCGGTCATCATCATGACCAGCTATGCCAGCGTGCGCTCGGCGGTGGAGGCCATGCAGCAGGGGGCGGCCGACTATGTCGCCAAGCCCTTCGACCAGGACGACCTGCTGCTGACCGTGCAGCGCGTGCTGGCCCAGTCGCAGCTGGAGCGGCGCAACGCCGCCCTCAAGGCCGACCTCGAGCGGGCCTATCCGGTCACCGGCATGATCGGCCGCTGCGAGGCCATGCAGCAGGTCTTCCAGCGCATCGCCAAGGTCGCGCCGACCGACACCACCGTCCTGATCCTGGGTGAATCCGGCACCGGCAAGGAGCTCGTTGCCCGCGCAATCCACGAGCAGAGCGCGCGCTCGCAGGCGCCGCTGATCGCGGTCAACTGCGCCACGCTGCCCGAAGGCCTGGTCGAAGCCGAACTGTTCGGTCATGAGAAAGGGGCGTTCACCGGCGCCGCCGGCCCGCGCATGGGCCTGGTGGAAGCCGCCGACGGCGGCACCCTGTTCCTGGACGAGCTCGGAGAACTGCCGCTGTCGGCCCAGGCGCAGCTGCTGCGCGTGCTGCAGGACGGCGAGATCCGCCGGATCGGCGCTTCCGCATCGCGCAAGGTCAATATCCGCCTGGTGGCTGCGACGCACCGCGACCTGGCCGCCATGGTCCAGGCCGGCACCTTCCGGAAGGATCTCTACTTCCGGGTGCATGTGATGGAAATCCGCATGCCGCCGCTGCGGGAGCGTGGAGACGATCTCCTGGAACTGGCCCGCTTCATGCTCGACAAGGCCTGCCGACAGCTGCACCGGCCGCCGATGCAGTTCGACGACGAGGCCCTGGCGCGCATGCAGGCCTACACCTGGCCTGGGAACGTGCGCGAACTGGAGAACGTCATCGAGCGGGCGGTGATCCTCAGCGAGGGCGATCTGGTCACCGCCGACCTGCTGGCACTCCCGGCGGAGTCGCGCCCGGTCAAGACCGCCGAAGCCGAACCGTCCCTGGATCTGTCGCTGGAAGACTATTTCCGCGAGTTCGTGCTGCAGAACCAGTCGGTCCTGACCGAAACCGAACTCGCCAAACGGCTGGGGATCAGCCGCAAGGCCCTGTGGGAGAAACGTCAGCGATTGGGGATTCCGCGCCCGAAGCGCTAAAGTAGTTTACGGTCGTGTCACCACCCAATGCAGATAGCGTTACTGTTCGGAACACCAAGTTACTTTCGGTAACGATGAAACTGAAAAAACCTCAAGAAGTGGCAAGAAAACGGCATAAGACATTGCTATTTAGTGATTTTGTAAATTGGCACGAATCTGGCAACCCAGCGGGGCGGCCCACGGCTCTGCGATGCCTGTTCCGCAAAATGCCTGCCAACAAACTGCCCTGCAGCAACCGTCCGGACACCGCCGCAGGCAGACCAGAACCCGCGGCCATTGTTGCCATTCCGGCGTCATGCCGAGCTATCTGACTGTTAGGACCATGCGTTGTAGCAACCAGATGGCATTGCCGAAGAAAAATTACTCAATGCTCCTGGAGGAGGTTTGCTGATGTCCGAGAAGATCTATCCTGTTCCGTCCGAGTTTGCCCGCACGGCCTGGCTGGATGAGGCGCAGTACCAGGCCATGTACCGCCGCTCGCTCGACGACCCGGAGGGGTTCTGGGCCGAGCAGGCCGAGCGCTTCGTCACC
>JAJUFY010000071.1 GCA_029263635.1 Ectothiorhodospiraceae bacterium
ATGCTGGCCTTGCGCCGCCAGCAGACCGGCGGCGAGTTCCTCAAGCTGCACCTGCACCGGATCGTCACCATCTCGATCGCGGCCCGGCTCGGCGGGCGGTTCCGTGTCTGGTCGCTGGCCGAGCCGGAATGCAGCGAGCCGGAAATCATCAGCCGTTTCTTCGAAGGCATCGAGCGCTTCACGCCGACGCTGGTGACCTGGAACGGCTGCGCCTTCGACCTGCCGGTGCTGCACTACCGCGCCCTGATCCATGGCGTCACGGCCGCGCGCTACTGGGAGAACGGCAGCAACGACCAGAGTTTCCGCTGGAACAACTACCTGGGCCGCTACCACGAGCGGCACACCGATCTGATGGACGTGCTGTCAGCCTATCAGGGCCGCGCTGCGGCGCCGCTGGACGAGATCGCCACCCTCTGCGGCCTGCCCGGCAAGATGGGCATGAGCGGCGACAAGGTGTGGGATTGCATCCTCGCCGGCGATTACGACCGCGTCCGCGACTACTGTGAAACCGACGTGCTGAATACCTATCTCGTTTATCTGCGCTTCGAACTGATGCGGGGCCGCATCGACCGGCCGGAGTACTTCGTCGAGCGCCGCCGGGTGCGCGAATGGCTGGCGGCATCCGACAAGCCGCACCTGCAGGAATTCCTGGCCGCCTGGCCGGAAGAGGGACTGTAACGATGAGGCGCCGACGGCAATCCCGGCAGCGGCTGCCGCAACAGCCGCTGGAGGTCGAGATCACGGCGCTGAGCCATGAGGGTCGCGGCGTCGCCCACCTTGGCGACGAGACGGTCTTCATCCACGGCGCGCTGCCGGGCGAACGGGTCCGCTTCCGCTACCTGCAGCGCCGTCGCGGCATCGCCGAAGGCGAGCTGGAGGAGGTGCTGCAGCCATCGCCCGAGCGCATTGCTCCGCGCTGCGTCCACTTCGGTGTCTGCGGCGGCTGCAGCCTGCAGCACCTGCCAGCGGAGCAGCAGCGTCGGTTCAAGGAAGGCGTGCTGCGCAACCAGCTGGAGCGCATCGGCCGCGTCGTGCCGGATGAGTGGCTGCCGGTACTGACCGGACCGGAATGGGGCTACCGGCGCAAGGCCCGGCTTGGGGTCAAGCTGGTACCCAAGAAAGGCGGCGTGCTGGTGGGCTTCCGCGAGCGCAGCAGCAGCTTCGTGGCAGCATTGGAGTCCTGCGAGGTGCTGGACCCGCGGGTAGGCCGGCGGCTGCGGGACCTGGCGGCGCTGGTCGAAGGCCTCTCGGTTGCCCGCCAGCTGCCGCAGATCGAGGTGGCGATCGGCGACGAGGCGGTCGGGCTGGTGTTCCGCCATCTGGCGCCGCTGACGGCGGCGGATCAGGCGCAGCTGGCTGCCTTCGGGGAGCAGCACGACTTTTTGATCTATGTGCAGCCGGGCAACGAGGACACGGTGCAGCTGCTGTGGCCGGCCGCCGGCGAGTTGAGTTACCGGCTGCCGGAGTTCGATGTCGAACTGGCGTTTCGCCCCACCGATTTCACCCAGGTCAACGCCGAGATCAACCGCGCCATGGTCAGCCGTGCCATCGCGCTGCTGGAACCGCAGCCGACTGACACGGTGCTGGATCTGTTCTGCGGGCTGGGCAACTTTACCCTGGCGCTGGCACGACGGGCAGGCCATGTGGTGGGCGTCGAAGGGGAGGCCGGCCTGGTCGGCCGCGCTCGTGACAACGCCCGCCGCAACGGCCTCGAGAACTGTGAGTTCCATGTCGCCAACCTTGCCGGCGAGGTTCGCGATCTGCCATGGATGCGTCGCCGCTACGACCGGATCCTGCTCGACCCGCCGCGTTCCGGCGCAGCCGAGCTGATCCCGCAGATCGCCGGGCTCGGCGCGCCGCGGCTGGTGTACGTGTCCTGCAACCCGGCAACGCTGGCACGTGACGCCGGCATGCTGGTGCATGAGCATGGCTATCGGCTGCGGGCGGCCGGCATCATGGACATGTTCCCGCACACCGCTCACGTCGAGAGCATCGCCGTGTTCGAGCGTTAAAGGAATGTCTCAATTGAAGGTCGAAATCCTCGATAAATCAATTGAGTATCAGGGATTCTTCAAGCTCTTGAGCTACCGGCTGCGCCACGCCCTGTTCGGCGGCGGCATGAGCCGGGAACTGCGCCGCGAGGTCTTCGAGCGTGGCCATGCCGTTGGCGTCCTGCCCTACGATCCCGAGCGGGACGAAGTGGTGCTGGTCGAGCAGTTCCGCGTCGGCGCCCTGGATGCGCCGCAGGGGCCGTGGCTGATGGAAATCATCGCCGGCATGATCGGTCCGGGCGAGACGCCGCAGGAAGTCGCCGTGCGCGAGGCGCAGGAGGAGGCCGGCTGCAGGATCGAGGAGCTGCTGCCGGTTGCGCATTATTTCTCCAGTCCCGGCGGCAGTACGGAGCAGGTCACGGTGTTCCTGGCCAGGACTTCCACCGCAGGGCTCGGCGGCATCCACGGGCTGGCCGATGAAGGCGAGGACATACGTGTCCACGTGCTGCCGGTCGATCGTGCCCTGGCTCTGCTCGACTCGGGCGTGATCTGCGCAGCCCTGCCCATCATCGCCCTGCAGTATCTGGGGTTGCACCGCGAGCGGTTGCGCGGCGACTGGCTGGAAACCTGACCGCGCTCCCAGCTGCCGGGCAAATGCCATCGGCGGCGCCGGCCGGCTAGTCCAGCGGCTCGACCCGCAGCCACAGGGTTTCGGTCTGTCCCCGTGCGCTGTCGCTGCGATAGACGGTGCCGCGGCTGTCCCGGCGGCTGGCGGTTCCGGTGGCGGCGAAAGGGATCCACTCGCCGGTACGGCCGTTGACCGTGGTCACCACCTGACGGGCGCTCAAGGGATCGTCCCGTCGCCGGTCCTGCAGCAGGATGTCCACTTCCACCGTGTCGCCGCGCAGGCGGGGCAGGGCATAGAGACCGCCCTCCAGTTCCAGCAGCTGGGTTTGAGTGGCGGTCCCGGCGCCGCCATCCCCGAGCCAGGCCACATGATCGGTGATCGGCAGCAGCGTGCGCGTGGAAATTTGCAGGGGACGGCCTTCCAGGCCGCGGAGCTGCTGTTCGCCGCTGTCGCTGTGCGCGGATTCGCTCCGATGAATCCGCAGTTGCCCGCCGGCCGAGCCGCTGCCGCGCCTTATCGTCAGCAGCACGGTGCGCGGCGGCGTGTCGAGCTCGGCGACCAGACGCCTGAGCGCAGCCAGCTCCGCCTGCTCCGCTCGCACCACGAGCTTGTCCGCCATGCCGGTGACGGTAGCGGCCTCGGGCAGATGCGGAGCGAGCAGCGGCAGCAGTTCGTCGGCATGACGGTGGCGCAGCTCGATGACATCGAAGTCTGCCGCCGCTGCTGCGAAAGCCAGCAGCACGGCAAGGATCGGTGCGAAACGCCGGATCACGTTCATAGCCACAGTCGCCTCAGGTTCCGAGCAGGGGCGCTGCCATGCTGCCCGCGTCTTGCGCCGTTCGGGCAGGCCAGCAGCGCGCGTTGGTCGCCGCCTTCCCCGCGATATTCTCACTGTAAGCACAAGGCGGGAAAGACACCATGCGCGGCGCGCACGGGAATGGCCTATGCCGGCAAGGCGCCGGCAGGCACGGCGACCGGCACCCGTTACGCTGGCGGGCGCCGGAGCCGGGGCTTGCGGTCCGGTGCCGTCAGCGCTGTTGCCAGTCGCCGATGGCCTGCGCCTGCTCGGCAGCATTGCCGATGTAGGCCCAGGGAGTGAGCGCGGCGAGCTCGGCCTTCGCCTGTTCCGGCAGCTCCAGGCCGGCGATGAAGTCCTTCAGGGCGGCCTGGTCGATACGGCGGCCGCGGGTCAGCGCCTTCAGCCGCTCGTAGGGCTGCGGCACGCCGTAGCGGCGCATGACGGTCTGGATCGCCTCGGCGAGAACTTCCCAGTTGGCGTCCAGGTCCTGGTGCAGCCGTTCGGCGTCCAGATCGAGCTTGCCCAGACCCTTCTGCAGCGAGCGATAGGCGATCACGCAGTGAGCCAGTCCGACCCCGAGGTTGCGCAGCACGGTGGAGTCCGTGAGGTCGCGCTGCCAGCGCGAGATCGGCAGTTTGGAAGCGAGGTGCTGCAGGACGGCGTTGGCGATCCCGAGGTTGCCTTCGGCGTTCTCGAAGTCGATGGGATTGACCTTGTGCGGCATGGTCGAAGAGCCGACTTCGCCTTCCACCGTGCGCTGTTTGAAGTAACCCAGCGAGATGTAGCCCCAGACATCGCGTGCGAAATCGATCAGCACGGTGTTGACGCGGGCGATGGCGTCAAACAGCTCGGCGATGTAGTCGTGCGGTTCGATCTGCGTGGTGTACGGATTCCAGCTCAGCCCCAGGCCTGCCACCACCTGTTGCGCGAGGGCCGGCCAGTCGACCTCGGGGTAGGCGCTCAGGTGCGCGTTGTAGTTGCCGACCGCACCGTTGATCTTGCCCAGGACCTCCACCGCGGCGATCTGCCGCCGCTGCCGCTGCAGGCGGTAGACCACGTTGGCGAGTTCCTTGCCCATGGTGGTCGGCGAGGCGGGCTGGCCGTGAGTGCGGGACAGCATCGGCACCGTGGCGTACTGCCCGGCCATCTCGGCCAGACGGCCGATGATGTCGTCCAGCAGCGGCAGGATCACCTCGTCCCGCGCCCGCTTGAGCATCAGCCCGTGAGAGAGGTTGTTGATGTCCTCGGAGGTGCAGGCGAAATGGGTGAATTCGGTCAGCGGCGCCAGCTCCGGCTGCTTCGCAAGCTGCTCCTTGAGGAAGTATTCGACGGCCTTCACGTCGTGGTTGGTGGTGCGCTCGATGGCCTTGACCCGCTCGGCGGCGGCAACGTCGAAATCGTCCAGCACGCCGTCCAGGAAGCGCTGGGCATCGGCGCTGAGCGGCGGCACCTCCGGGATCTGCGGATGCGCGGCCAGGGCCTTCAGCCAGTGAATCTCCACCTGCAGGCGGTGCCGGATCAGGCCGTATTCGCTGAACAGCGGCTGCAGGGCTTCGGTCTGGCCGCCGTAGCGGCCGTCGACGGGGGAAATGGCGGTAAGGCGGGAAAGCTCCATGGCTGGCTCTACGGTTGCGGGTGGATGGCGGCTTTGAGGGCGCCGATTCTACCGCCTGCGGCGGTTTGGCGCATCCGCACCAGTCCGGCTATTGTGGCGTGGCAGAAACAACGGAGGACCTGCTGTGGCGGATGGCAAGTTTCGGATCGAGAAAGACAGCATGGGCGAGCTGCGGGTGCCGGCAGACGCCCTCTATGGCGCACAGACCCAGCGCGCGGTGGAGAACTTCCCGATCAGCGGCCTGCGCATGCCGCGGGAATTCATCCGGGCGCTGGGGCTGGTGAAGGCCGCTGCGGCGGACAGCAACCGCGAGCTGGGGCTGCTGGATAAGGCGTTGGCCGATGCCATCGTCGCAGCGGCGGAGGAGGTCGCTGCCGGCAAGCACGATGCCCAGTTCCCCATCGATGTGTTCCAGACCGGTTCCGGCACCAGCAGCAATATGAACGCCAACGAGGTGATCGCACACCTGGCGAGCGCGCGGGCCGGGCAGGCGGTGCATCCCAACGATCACGTCAACATGGGCCAGAGCAGCAACGACGTGATCCCGACCGCCATCCATCTGAGCGCGGCGCTGGCCTGCCAGGAGCGGCTGCTGCCGGCCCTGCGGAGCCTGGCGGACACCATCGAGAAGCGCGCTGCCGAGCTCGCCGGGGTCACCAAGACCGGCCGCACCCATCTGATGGACGCCATGCCGGTCACCTTCGGCCAGGAGCTGGGCGGCTGGGCACAGCAGATCCGCAACGGCGAGGCGCGCATCGAGGCTGCCCTGCAGCGCATCCGCCGGCTGCCGCTTGGTGGCACGGCGGTGGGCACCGGCATTAACGCGCATCCTGAATTCGGCGCCCGCGCCGCGCAGTGGCTCAGCCGCCGCTGCGGGATCGCGCTCGAGCCGAGCCCGAACTATTTCGAGAGCCTGAGCAGCCAGGACGCAGCGGTGGAGCTGTCCGGCCAGCTCAAGACCGTGGCGGTGAGCATCATGAAGATCGCCAACGATCTGCGCTGGATGAACAGCGGGCCGCTGGCGGGGCTGGCCGAGATCTCGCTGCCGGCGCTGCAGCCGGGCAGCTCCATCATGCCCGGCAAGGTGAATCCGGTGATTCCGGAAGCGGCCGCCATGGTCGCCGCCCAGGTGATCGGCAACGATGCCACCGTCACCGTTGCCGGTCAGTCGGGCAATTTCCAGCTCAACGTGATGCTGCCGGTGGTGGCCTACAACCTGCTGCAGAGCATCGAGCTGCTGGCCTCGACGGCCACGGTGCTGGCCGAAAAGAGCATTGCCGGCTTCAGCGTCAACCGGGATCGCCTGCAGGACGCGCTGGCCCGCAATCCCATCTTGGTAACGGCGCTCAATGCCGTGATCGGTTACGAGCAGGGCGCCAAGATCGCCAAGACCGCTTACCAGCAGGGACGGCCGCTGATCGACGTCGCCGAGGAGATGACCGATCTCTCGCGCGAGGAGCTGGAGAAGCTGCTGGATCCGGCCGAACTGACCGAAGGCGGCCTGCGCGGCGGGTCGGCCGGCGGCTAGCGGATCGGGATACGGCGAGCTCCCGTCCCGGGAGCTCATGCGCCGCGGCCACTGCCTCGCTCCCCGCGGGGCAGGAGGGGGAGGAGAGGCGACCTCACCGCCGGCGGTCGTAGCGCGCCAGCAACTGGCCGACGCCCTCGTGCGCGCTGCCGTCGTAATAGAGGCTGCTTAACTGCAGATCGACCGGGCAGTCGAGCGGCAGGCCTTCCAGAATGCCCGGTCCACCGGTGCCGCCGATCAGGCGCGGTACGGTAGTGAGAAACAGCGTGTCCAGCACGTTATCGGCCAGCAGGGTGCGCAGGACATAGGGGCCGCCGACCGAGTAGATGCGGCGATAGCCGCGGGCCGCGAGGACATCCACGACGGCGCGACCGCTGACAGCCGTGCCCGGAAACGTCAGCAGTTCCACGCCCTGTGCCTGCAGCTGCAGGGCGGCGGTGTCGGCCGTATCGGCCGTGGTCAAGACGAATACCCGCCGGCCGTCGGCGAACCAGGCATCGGGCAGGACGAAATCGAGGCTGCTGCTCAGCACTGCGACATCAGGCTGGGCGGGCAGGCCCTGGTCCCGCCGCCACTCGAGCAGGTCCGAATACGGCGCATCGGTGCTGACCGGCAGGGAATCCTGCGCAAGCCCTGCCGCGAATTCGCGCAGATAGCCGCCGCTGGTGATCAGCAGATCGGCATGCGCGGCCAGTTCTTGAAACAGCCGCCAGTCGCGCGGATTGGCAATGCTATCCGGCACCACCGTCAGGCCGGTGCCGTTGGCGTCCGGCAGCGCGATGCGCCCGTCCAGGCTGGTCACGAAATTGCTGTAGACGAAGGTTTGTCCAGTCCAGTCGGGTGGCAGCAGCGGGGAGTTCAGGTACAGGCCGCGCAGGGCAGTCTGGGTGGTGGGGTTCGGCCATAGCCGGGTGATCAGGTCTGACACGTCTCAAGCCGTCCGCGGTTGAAGCTGGGCGTCGAGCGGGCGACGCGGCGTGCTAGGGTGTATCGATAGTACCGATGCAGCCTAGGTAATCTCGAAAGCTGTAGGCTAGGATAACCAACCGAGGATGGGCGCCCAAGATCATGGGCGGGTCAATGAGATACAAGAATGATAAAAGTCCTGTTGGTTGACGACCATCAGCTGGTCCGAGCCGGGATTCGCCGTATTCTCGACGATGCCGAGGACATCGAGGTCTGCGGCGAGGCGGGTTCCGGCGAAGAGGCACTCAAGCAGGTCAAGCAGACGCGGCCGGAAGTGGTGCTGATGGACGTCAACATGCCAGGTATCGGCGGCCTTGAGGCCACTCGCAAGCTGCTGCGGCTGGACGAGAGCCTCAAGATCATCGCCCTCACGGTGCATGTTGACGAGCCCTACCCGAGCCGGTTGCTGGAGGCCGGTGCGCTCGGCTACCTGACCAAGGGCTGCGACGAGCAGGAGATCCTGAATGCCATCCGCGCGGTCCATGTCGGCCAGCGCTATATTGGCGCCGATATCGCCCGCCAGATGGCCCTGTCCGGCCTGTCCGGCAAGACCAAGAACCCGTTCGACAAGCTCTCGCAGCGGGAAATCCAGGTCATGATGATGATCACCCAGGGGCAGAAGGTGCAGGAGATCTCGGACATCCTCTGCCTGAGCCCGAAGACCGTCAGCACCTACCGCTACCGGCTGTACGAGAAACTGGGCGTCAGCAACGATGTCGAACTGACCCACCTGGCCATTCGCCACCACATGATCGACAATCTGCAGTAGCGGCAGCTGATCGGCTCCTGCACGATCCGCCCGCGCCGCCGGCTGAACCCGGCCGGGGCGGGCTGGTCTGAGTTGTCATGGAAAAATTCCCCGCAGAATCAGCCTTCGACGGCAAAGCCTTCGTGCGCAATCTCACCGACCGGCCGGGTGTCTACCGGATGCTGGACGACAAGGGGGCGGTGATCTACGTCGGCAAGGCGCGCAACCTCAAGCGCCGTGTCAGCAGCTATTTCAACCGCACCCTCACCGACCGCAAGACCATCGCGCTGGTCCGGCAGATCCGCCACATCGAGGTCACCGTCACCAATACCGAAGCCGAGGCGCTGATCCTCGAGAACAACCTCATCAAGCAGTACCGGCCGCGTTACAACGTCCTGCTGCGCGACGACAAGAGCTATCCGTACATTTACCTGAGCAGTCACCAGGAATATCCGCGACTTGCCATGTACCGCGGTGCCCGCCGCGGCCCGGGGCGGTATTTCGGGCCGTACCCGAGCGCGCTGGCGGTCCGCGAGACGCTCAGCCATCTGCAGAAAGTGTTTCCGATCCGCCAGTGCGAGGACACCTTCTTCCGCAACCGCTCGCGTCCCTGCCTGCAGCATCAGATCAAGCGCTGCACCGCACCCTGCGTCGGCCTGATCACGCCGGAGGCGTACGCCGAGGACGTACGCCATGTCGAGATGTTCCTGGAAGGCAAGAGCGCGGAGGTGATCGACGAGCTGGTCCGACAGATGGAAGCAGCCGCCGAAGCGCTCGAATTCGAGCAGGCGGCCCAGCTGCGCGACCGCATCGGCCTGCTGCGCAAGATCCAGGAGCGGCAGTACATCGCCGGCGAGAAGGGCGATCTCGATGTGGTGGCCTGTGTGGCCGAGAACGGGCTGGCCTGCGTGCAGGTGTTTTTCTTCCGTAACGGGCACAACCTCGGCAACAAGAGCTTCTTCCCGAAAATGCCCGAGGACATGGCCGAGGCCGATGTGCTGGCGGCGTTTCTCGCCCGCTACTACCTGGGCAAGCCGGCGCCTCGGG
>JAJUFY010000136.1 GCA_029263635.1 Ectothiorhodospiraceae bacterium
AGCCGATCACCAGGGCGGCCAGCACCGGCACCAGGAAACCGCTGAAGAAATACGCGCCGGCCAGCAGCACCAGGACCAGCAGCCAGCGCGCGACCATATTGTCGGGAAGTGCCGTCATGCAGTATCCAGATCAGCTCGATATTACGACGCCCAAACTATATAGCCTGCCCTGCCGCACCGACAGCACTCTGTCGCATCATCCAGCGCAGCGCATGCCGCCGCTGCGTTCCAGGAACAAAAAAGCCGCTCACCCGAACCGAGTGAGCGGCTTGCAACCAACCGGTTTGCGCGAAGACTCGCGGGATGGTCAGGCCTTCGCCGAGTTGAGCAACTGCTCCAGCTCGCCGTTCTGGTACATCTCCAGGATGATGTCGCAGCCGCCGATCAGCTCGCCGTTGACATACAGCTGGGGGATGGTCGGCCAGTTGCCGAACTGCTTGATGCCCTCGCGGACTTCGCCGTCCTCCAGCACGTTCACATAGGCAAACTCCACGCCGCAGGCCTGCAGGGCCTGACTGGCGCGCATCGAGAAGCCGCACTGCGGGAACTGCGGGGTGCCCTTCATGTACAGGATGATGGGGTTTTCCGTCACCTGCGCCTTGATCCGTTCCAATACGTCGCTCATAGCTACCTCGCCACATAAAGATGTAGACAGTTTACAGCTCCTAACCCAGAACAGGAACGTCGTCCCGCCACGGCTGCTCCTTGGACTGCCTGTCGGGCCGGCAGTTCCTGCCGTCGGCCGGGCGACCTGCGCGGGCCGACCTGTTTTACCGACCCGGCGGACGGCAGCAGCCCTGCAGACGCCCGCTGCTGTCGGGAAAAGCTGCACCCATGCCTGTTGAAATGCCACCAGTCGCTGCTTAGACTGATCCGGCCTCGCAGCGCCCCGCGCCGATCGCAGGGGCTCAACAGTTTCCACCTGGTCTTTCCTTGCCGCGCAATCCAGCGACGAGGATGTCTCGTCCCTCGCCGTACAGGGAAAGGGAACCGAAAGGAGTTCGCGATGAAGCACGAGTTGCCGCCTCTTCCGTATGCCATGAACGCTCTCGAGCCGCACATGTCGGCCGAAACGCTCGAGTACCACTACGGCAAGCACCACCAGACCTACGTCACCAACCTCAACAAGCTGATCGAGGGGACGGAGTTCGCGGACATGCCGCTGGAGGAAATCGTCAAGAAGTCCTCCGGCGCCATCTTCAACAACGCCGCCCAGGTCTGGAACCACACGTTCTTCTGGAACTGCCTGAGCCCGAACGGCGGCGGCGAGCCGACCGGCGCGCTGGCGGAGGCCATCAACAAGAGCTTCGGCTCCTTCGAGAACTTCAAGAAGGAGTTCACCGACAAGACCGTCGCCATCTTCGGCTCCGGCTGGTCCTGGCTGGTGAAGAAGGCCGACGGCTCGCTGGAAATCCGCCAGACCGCCAACGCCCACACGCCGCTGGAGGACGATTCGGTCAAGACCGTGCTCACCTGCGACATCTGGGAGCATGCCTACTACATCGATTACCGCAACGTCCGGCCGAAGTTCCTGGAAGCCTACTGGAACATCGTCAACTGGGACTTCGCCAGCCAGAACTACGGCGCCTGACGCGCTGTCTCCGGCGGGCGGCAAAGCCGCCCGCCGCCTTGCCCGGCAAGGCACACGCTCTCTATAATGCCCGCTGCGGCAGCTCCCTCTGGGGAAGGCTGCTTTTTTCTTTTCCCCCACGATTCTCGGCGGCGCGGGAGCGGCGGACCTGATGCGGGACCATCTCATGCAAACCTATCTACGCCTGCCGGTCGCGTTCGAGCGCGGCGACGGCGCGTGGCTGTGGGACAGCGAGGGGCGGCAGTACCTCGACGCCCTCAGCGGCATCGCAGTGTGCGGACTGGGTCATGCGCATCCGGGCGTGACTGCGGCACTGCAGGAACAGGCCGGCCGCCTGCTGCACACCTCGAATGTCTATCGGATCCCCAACCAGGAACGGCTGGGCGCGGCGCTGTGCGGACTGGCGCAGATGGACACCGTGTTCTTCTGCAACTCCGGCGCCGAAGCCAACGAGGCCGCCATCAAGCTGGCCCGGCTCTACGGCCACCAGCGCGGCGTCCAGCTCCCGACCATCGTCACCACCCAAGGCAGCTTCCACGGCCGGACCATGGCCACCCTCACCGCCACCGGCAATTCGAAGATCCAGCAGGGCTTCGAGCCACTGGTGGAAGGATTCCGGCAGGTGCCGTACAACGACCTGGCCGCTATCGAAGCGCTGTCGAATGATCCCAACATCGTGGCCGTGCTGGTCGAGCCGGTGCAGGGCGAAGGCGGCGTGAACGCGCCTGCAGACGGCTACCTCGCCGGCCTGCGCGCAATCTGCGACCGCAACGGCTGGCTGCTGATGGTGGACGAGATCCAGACCGGCATGGGCCGCACCGGCCGCTGGTTCGCCCACCAGCACGAGAACATCCTCCCCGACGTCATGACCCTGGCCAAGGGGCTGGGCAACGGCATGCCGATCGGCGCCTGCCTGGCGCGCGGCGAAGCCGCCAAGACCCTCGGGCCGGGCAAGCACGGCACCACCTTCGGCGGCAACCCGCTGGCCTGCCGAGTCGGCTTGGCGGTGATCGACGCCATCCGGCAGGACAACCTGGTCGCCCGCGCCGCCGAGCTCGGCGCGCGGCTGCTGAACGGCTTCCGCCGGCAGCTGGAAGGCGTGGCCGGCGTCACCGACATCCGCGGCAAGGGCCTGATGCTGGGGATCGCGCTGGATCGTCCCTGCGGCGAGCTGGTGACCCGGGCGCTGGCCGAGGGGCTGCTCATCAACGTCACCTCCGAGCGGGTGATCCGCCTGCTGCCGCCGCTCATCCTCAGCGACGAACAGGCCGACCGCATCGTCGACACGGTCTCGTCCCTGGTGAAGGATTTCCTGGCGGAGACCGCCGCCCCCGCAGGCGGAGCGACGGCGTCATGAGCGGCGTACGGCACTTTCTCACCCTGCATGACCTCAGCGCCGACGAACTGCAGGCGCTGATCCGCCGCGCCATCGAACTCAAGCGCATGCGCCGCGAAGGCGTGCCGCACGAGCCGCTGCGCGGCCGCGTGCTCGGCATGATCTTCGAGAAGGCCTCGACCCGCACCCGCGTGTCCTTCGAGGCCGGCATGAGCCAGCTCGGCGGCAGCGCGATCTTCCTGTCGCCCGGCGACACCCAGCTCGGCCGCGGCGAGCCGATCGAGGACACCGCCCGGGTGCTGTCGCGCATGGTCGACGTGGTGATGATCCGCACCTTCGGCCACGAGACGCTGGAACGCTTCGCCTCGGTGGCCACGGTGCCGCTCATCAATGGCCTGAGCGACCGCTTCCATCCCTGCCAGTTGCTGGCCGACATCCAGACCTATGTCGAGCACCGCGGCGACATCCGCGGCCGTACCGTGGCCTGGATCGGCGACGGCAACAACATGTGCAACTCCTACATCAATGCCGCCATGCAGTTCGACTTCCAGCTGCGCATCGGCTGCCCGGACGGCTACCGGCCCGACGACGCGCTGGTGGCTAAGGCCGGCGGCCGGGTCGAGGTCATGGCCGATCCCATGGCGGCGGCGAAGGGCGCCGATCTGGTGGTGACCGACGTCTGGGCCAGCATGGGCCAGGAAGAGGAGCACCAGCGTCGCGTGGCGGCCTTCCGCGACTACTGCGTCACGCCGGAGATGATGGCGCAGGCGGCACCGGACGCGCTGTTCATGCACTGCCTGCCGGCCCATCGCGGCGAGGAAGTGGCGGCCGAGGTGATCGACGGCCCGCAGAGCGTGGTGTGGGACGAAGCCGAGAACCGGCTGCATGCCCAGAAGGCGCTGCTGGAGTTCCTGCTGCTGGGATCGAACTGAGCTGGTGGACACCGACGACGACATCGTTCTCGAGCTGCGGCAGGTCGCCTGCCAGTACGGCAGTCTGCGCGTCGTCAACGACCTGAGCTTTCGCATCCGCCGCGGCGCCATCGCCTGCCTGCTCGGCCCCAGCGGCTGCGGCAAGACCACCGCGCTGCGCGCCATCGCCGGCCTGGAGCCGATCGTCGGCGGCGAGATCCACCTGCGCGGCCGGGTCGTCTCCGCGCCCGGGCTGACGGTTCCCCCCGAACAACGCGGCATCGGCATGGTGTTCCAGGACTACGCCCTGTTCCCGCACCTGAACGTGCGCGACAACATCGGCTTCGGCCTGCGCCGCTGGTCGGCCGCCGAACGGCAGGCGCGGGTGGACGAGCTGCTCGGACTCGTGGATCTCAAAGGACTGGCCGAGCGCTTCCCGCACGAGCTCTCCGGCGGTCAGCAGCAGCGGGTGTCGCTGGCCCGCGCCATCGCGCCACGCCCGGACCTGGTGCTGCTGGACGAACCCTTCTCCAGCCTCGATGTCGAGCTGCGCGAGCGGCTCAGCGTAGAGGTGCACGAGCTGTTCAAGAGCCAGGGCATCAGCGCCCTGCTGGTCACCCACGACCAGCACGAAGCCTTCGCCATGGCCGATCAGATCGGCATCATGCGCGGCGGCCGCATCGTGCAGTGGGACACGCCGTACAATCTCTACCACGAGCCGGCCGATCACTTCGTCGCCGACTTCATCGGCCAGGGCGCCTTCCTGCGCGGCACGCTGCTCGATCACCACTGCCTGGATACCGCGGTCGGCGTCATCAAGGGCAACCGCGCCTACGGCTGGCCGCCCGGCAGCGAAGTCGAGCTGCTGCTGCGGCCGGACGACGTCCAGCCCGACCCGCAGAGCCCGCTCACCGCCCGGGTTCTGAAAAAAACCTTCAAGGGGCCGCAGATTCTCTACACTCTGGCCGTCGGCGCCGACGACACCCCCATCCTGGCCCTGTTCCCCAGCCACATGGACCACGAGGTCGGCGAGCGGGTGGGCATCCGCATCGACGCCCAGCATCTGGTGGTGTTCCGCACGCGTCCGTAGCGAGGCGGACGCGCCTCGGGGAGGCGAGAGAGGCGCTGCGGTTCCGTCTGCCTTATTCGCTCTCCACCCGTTCCCAGTGGGTGTGCCGCACGTCCTTGCCCCGCACCAGGTAGATCACGTACTCGCAGATATTGCGTGAGCGGTCGCCGATCCGCTCCAGCGAGCGGGCTACCCACATCAGGTCCATCATGCGCGGTACCGAGGCCGGGTCGCGCATCATCTGGTCGGTGAGCTGGCGCAGGATGGCGTCGTACTGGCGGTCGGCGGCGGCATCCTGGCGGGCGACAGTCACCGCCTGCTCGACATCCAGCCGGGCAAAGCAGTTCAGCGCGCCATTTAGGTTGCGGCGCACGCTCTCGCCGAGGCTCGCCACCTCGGCCTTCAGCACCGGGTATTGGGCCAGCCCGCCGAGGTGAACCGCCATGCGGCCGATGCGCTCGGCCTCGTCGCCGATCCGTTCCAGATCGGTGATGGTCTTGAGGACGGCGATCACCAGGCGCAGGTCGCTGGCAGCCGGCTGGCGGCGGGCCAGGATGTGCACGCATTCTTCGTCCAGCGCCAGTTCCAGGGTATCGATGGCGTGGTCGCCCTCCACCACCTGCCGCGCGATCTCGGCGTCGCCCTCGAGCAGCGCCGTGATGGCGCCGCCGAGCTGCTGTTCGACCAGCCCGCCCATCGCCAGCACGCGGTTGTGGATGGCTTCCAGGCTCTCCGGGAAACGGTACGCGGCCTGCTGTGTATCAGTCTTGCTCATGGCATTTCTCCCCACCGGATCAGCCATAGCGGCCGGTGATGTAGTCCTCGGTCTGGCGGTTGGCCGGCGTCGTGAACAGGGTGTTGGTGTCGGCCATCTCCACCAGCTTCCCCAGGTACATGAAGGCGGTGTAATCGGAGACCCGCGCCGCCTGCTGCATGTTGTGGGTGACGATGGCGATGGTGTACTCGGCCTTGAGCTCGCTGATCAGCTCCTCGATCTTCAGCGTCGAGATCGGGTCCAGCGCCGACGCGGGCTCGTCCCGCAGCAGCACGGTGGGCTTCACCGCCACCGCGCGGGCGATGCACAGCCGCTGCTGCTGGCCGCCGGAGAGCATGGTGCCGTTCTGCCGGAGCTTGTCCTTCACCTCGTCCCAGAGCGCCGCCTTGCGCAGCGCCCATTCCACCCGCTCCTCCATCTCATGGCGCGACAGCCGCTCGTACAGCCGTACGCCGAAGGCGATGTTGTCGTAGATCGACATCGGGAACGGCGTCGGTTTCTGGAACACCATGCCGACCCTGGCCCGCAGCAGG
>JAJUFY010000392.1 GCA_029263635.1 Ectothiorhodospiraceae bacterium
GCATGTGCGCATCGACACCGGCGTGCGCGCGGGCGACGAGATCTCGGTGCACTATGATCCCATGATCGCCAAGCTGATCGTCTGGGACGAGGACCGCCCGCGCGCCCTGCGCCGGCTGCAGCAGGCCCTGGCCGACTGCACGATCGTCGGCACTGCCACCAACACCGCTTTCCTGGCCCGCATTGCCGCCCATCCGGCCTTTGCCGCAGGCGGCGTCGACACCCATTTCATCGACAGCCACCGCGACGCGCTGCTGCCTCTCCCCCAGCCGGCCTCGGATCGGGTGCTGGCGGTGGCGACCCTGCACGAGCTGCTGCAGGCGCAGCGTCAGGCCGAGCAGTGGGCGCGCAACTCGGCCGACCCCTGGTCGCCCTGGCAGGCCACCTCCGGTTTCCGGCTCAATTCCGCAAGCTGGCATATCGTCCAGTTCCGGGACGGCAAGCACGAAGTCACGGTCACCGCCCACTTCCGGCCGGACGGCTTTGAGCTCGAATTGCCCGACGGCCGTCTGCCTGCCCGCGGCCGCCTGGAGGCCGACGGCGAGCTGCGGGTGGTGCTCGGCGACATGCACCTCGATGCCTATGCCTATCGGCATGGTCATCATCTGACGGTGGCGCTGGATGGCGAGACCCACACGCTGAGCGTGCTGGATCCGGCGGCGGTGGCCCTGGACGACACCCATCAGGGCGGCCTGCTGGCCCCCATGCCAGGGCTGGTGCGGGCCGTGCTGGTGGAGCCCGGCCAGGCGGTGAAAAAAGGCGATCCCCTACTGGTGCTGGAAGCCATGAAGATGGAGTACACCATTCGCGCCAGCACTGATGGCATCGTCGAGAAGATCGCCTACGGCCCGGGCGACCAGGTGGCCGAAGGCGTCGAACTGCTGGTGGTGCAGGCGGCCGCCGCCTGAGGAGGACGATCATGCTGCCCGACAAGGTCACCATCGTCGATGTCGGCGCCCGCGACGGCCTGCAGAACGAGCCCGGCGTGGTGCCCACCGAGGTCAAGATCGAACTGATCCAGCGGCTGGCGGACGCCGGGCTGCCGGTGGTGGAGGCGACCGCCTTCGTCTCGCCCAAATGGGTGCCGCAGATGGCCGACCACGATGCCGTGCTGCGCGGCATCCGCCGCAAGCCCGGGGTGCGCTACCCGGTGCTGACGCCCAACCTCAAGGGCTTCGAGGCAGCGGTAGCGGCGGGCGCGGAAGAAGTGGCGGTGTGCGGCGCCGCCTCCGAAAGCTTCTCGCGCAAGAACATCAACTGCTCCATCGCCGAGAGCCTGGAGCGCTTCGCACCCGTGGTCGAGGCCGCCAAGGCCCGGGGCATCCGCGTGCGCGGCTATGTTTCCTGCGTGCTGGGCTGCCCGTACGAAGGGGAGATCGCACCGGACGCCGTGGCGCGGGTCGCCGACGCGCTCTACCGGATGGGCTGCTACCAGATCTCGCTGGGCGACACCATCGGCACCGGCACGCCGCTCAAGGCCCGGCGCATGGTCGACGCGGTCGCCGAGCGGGTGCCGCTCGCGCACCTGGCCGCGCATTTCCACGACACCTACGGGCAGGCGCTGGCCAACCTCTATGCCGTGCTGGAACAGGGCATCCGCACCATCGACAGCTCCGTCGCCGGGCTCGGCGGCTGCCCCTACGCCAAGGGCGCCTCCGGCAACGTCGCCACCGAGGATGTGGTGTACATGCTGAACGGCATGGGGGTAGAGACCGGTGTCGATCTGGACGCCCTGATCGCTACCGGCCACTGGATCTGCGACATTCTCGGACGCGAGCCGGCTTCGAAAGTGTCGAAGGCCCGGCGGGGCTGAACGGGCCGCGCGCCCGGCCATAAAAAAACCGCGCCAGCTGCGCGGCGCGGTCTTCGGCGGCAGACGCCCGTCCGAGGGCAGTCAGAGCTCCTCGGTCGCGGCCGGCTCCGCCTCCTCGCCGGCAGCAGGAGCCCCCTTGGCGAGCAGGATCTCCCGCAGCTTGCGGTCCAGCTCGTCGGCAACCGCCGGGTTGTCCTTCAGCCACTGCCGCACGTTCTCCTTGCCCTGGCCGATACGCTCGCCGTTGTA
>JAJUFY010000353.1 GCA_029263635.1 Ectothiorhodospiraceae bacterium
CCTGCTGCGCTGGCTGCAGCAGGGCTTCCATGGCGACATGCACTATATGGCCCGCCACGGCCTCAAGCGCTGCCGCCCGAGCCAGCTGGTGCCGGACGCGGTCCGCGCGGTCAGCGTCCGCATGGATTACCTGCCGCCGGACTATCCGGCCCGCCATGATCCGCAGCAGCCCGGCCAGGCCTTCATCGCCCGCTATGCGGTCGGCCGCGATTATCACAAGCTGATGCGCCGCCGGCTGCAGCGGCTCGCCGACCGCGTGCAGAAAGCGATCGGGCCGTTCGGCTACCGGGTGTTCGTCGACAGCGCGCCGGTGCTGGAGAAGGCGCTGGCGCGCAAGGCCGGCATCGGCGCCATCGGCAAGAACACGCTGGTGCTGAACCGCAAGGCCGGTTCGTACTTCTTCCTTGGCGAACTGCTCACCGATCTGCCGCTGCCGGTCGACCCCCCGACCGAGCGCGATCTCTGCGGCAGCTGCCGGGCTTGCCTCAGCGCCTGCCCGACCGGCGCCATCGTCGGGCCTTACCAGCTCGATGCGCGTCGCTGCATCTCCTACCTCACCATCGAGTCGCACGAGGCGATTCCGGTGCCGCTGCGGCCGCTGATCGGCAACCGCGTGTTCGGCTGCGACGACTGCCAGACCAGCTGCCCCTGGAACAAGTTCGCCCGGCCGACCGGCGAGCCGGATTTCCGCCCGCGCCACGGCCTCGACCAGGCCGAGCTGGTGGCGCTGTTCCGCTGGTCCGAGCAGACCTTCCTTGCCAAGACCGAAGGCTCGGCCATCCGCCGGCTGGGTCACGAGCGCTGGCTGCGCAACCTCGCCGTCGCGCTCGGCAACGGTGCTCCGACGACAGCGGCGATCGATGCCCTGCGCGAGCGGCTGACGCACCCGTCCGAGCTGGTTCGCGAGCACGTGCATTGGGCGCTGGAGCGACTGCAGGCGCAGTGAAAGGCGCGCCCTGGGGGACCTCATTGCGAGCGGCAAGCGAAGCAATCTCGAGGTACAGAGCGCCGTCCGCTGACGGCGCCACCAGTCCCGAGATTGCTCAATAAAGCTCCTGACGCCTCCTCGCAATGCCGGTGGGGAGCGTCAATGCCGGCCAGCCCTGGCCGTCACCGTGACGCTTAGGCTTCGCTCCGCCAGGCGCGGTACTGAGCCACCAGCCCGCGGGTGGAGGCATCGTGCGCCTCCAGCCCCTCGCCGTCACGTAAAGCCGGCAGCAGGCCCTCGGCCAGCCGCTTGCCGAGTTCCACGCCCCACTGATCGAAGGCATTCACCCGCCAGATGACGGACTGCGTGAACACCTTGTGTTCGTACAGGGCGATCAGCATGCCGAGCAGCGGCGGCGACAGCTCGCGCAGCAGGATGGTGGTGCTCGGCCGATTGCCGGGGAAGATGCGGAACGGCAGCAGCGCGTCGATCTGCTCGGCGACAAGCCCCTCTTCGGCCATCTGCGCACGGGCCTCGTCGGCGGTCTGGCCGCGCATCAAGGCCTCGGTCTGGGCGAACAGGTTGGCCATGAGCTGCTCGTGGAGATCCTGGTAACGGCTCATGGGCCTGGCGACGCCGATGAAGTCGGCCGGCACCGGCTGGGTGCCCTGGTGCAGGGCCTGGAAGAACGCGTGCTGGCCGACGGTGCCGGTCGCGCCCCACAGCACCGGCGCGGTCGCGTAGTCGACAGCGCGGCCGTCGCGGTCCGCGGACTTGCCGTTGCTCTCCATCTCCAGCTGCTCGAGATAGGCGGGCAGCTTGGCCAGCCGCTCGGCATAGGGAATCACTGCGTGGCTGGGCAGGCCCATGAAGTTGATGTACCAGATCCCGAGCAGGCCCAGCAGCACCGGCAAATTGCGATCGAGCGGCGCGCTCAGGAAATGCTGATCCATCGCCCGCGCCCCGGCGAGCAGCGCCCGGAACGTTTCCATCCCGCAGCCGATCGCCACCGGCAGCCCCACTGCCGACCACAGCGAGTAGCGCCCGCCGACCCAGTCCCAGATCGGAAACAGCCGCTCGCCGTCGATCCCGAAAGCCCGCGCCGCCTCGATGTTGCTGCTGACGGCGATGAAGTGCCGCCGGACGGCGGCGGCGTCGGCACCCTGGTCCAGGAACCACTGCTTGGCCGCTTCGGCGTTGGCGCGCGTTTCCAGGGTCGTGAAGCTCTTGGAGACCACCGTCACCAGTGTCGTCGCCGGATCCAGCGCCGCCGTGCAGCTGGCCAGCTCGACGCCGTCGATGTTGCTGACGAAGTGCACGCGCGGGCCGTCATGACGGTCGGCCAGCGCCTGCAGCACCAGCCGCGGGCCGAGGTCGGAGCCGCCGATGCCGATGTGGATCAGGTCGGTGATGCGGCCGCCCTTGAAACCCTGATAGCTGCCGTCGCGGATGCGTCCGGCGAGCTGCTCCATGCGCGCCAGCACCGCCTCGACCTCGGCC
>JAJUFY010000421.1 GCA_029263635.1 Ectothiorhodospiraceae bacterium
CCGCGCGGCAGCGGGTCACCCGTCTCGGCGAGGCGGGCCAACTCCTCGAGGGGCCGCTGGCGGCGGGCCTGGCGGCCGCGCCACGAGCGGGGGTGGTCGTAGGTGGTCACCGGCTCTCCTCCGTGTCTGGAATGGTGGTGGTGGTGAGGGTGGTGATGAGCCGGCGCAGGCTGCGCCTGACGGCGCGCGACGGGATCGCGGAGAAGTCCCGGGCGGCCTCGAGGGCGAGGCGGTCGGTAGTAGCCGCGGGGGCGGCCTCCGGCGGTGCCGTGCGCTCGTCGCCGTTCAGCCCCTCGAAGAAGTAGTCCGGGTTGACGCCGAGCGTCTGACACAGCTGCCAGAGCCTGCTGCCAGCGATCCGGTTCGCGCCGCTCTCGTACTTCTGGAGCTGCTGGAAGGTGACGCCGATGCTTTCTCCCAGAGCGGTCTGTGTGAGGCCGGCCGCAACGCGGGCGTCGCGCAGCCGCTGGCCGATATGCACGTCGGTGGGGTGGGCCATGGTGATGGGATCCTCTCAGCGGCGGCGCCGGCGGGGCGCGGCCTGGGTGATGGCGCCGGAAATGACCAGGCGCTCGAAGTGGGGGATGCGGGGCTGGCGGCCGGGACGCTCTGCTGCGGCCCGGGCCACGGACTCGAACGGGCCCGTGCCCAGGTAGTTGAGGGCCATTGCGAAGGCGGCTGCCACGTCGGCGTCGCGCCGCACGATGTCGGAGGGAGCCATGCTCATGCCGCCTGCTCCTTCTGCTGGGCGATCGGCTCGGCCGTGCCGCCCTCGATCCAGTAGCTCTGGCCGAGGCCGGCGGCCGCCAGGTCCGGGACGAGGTTGGAGCGGGAGATCGTCATGCAGACGAGCGCCTTGAGGCCGGCCTGCTTCAGCATGGCGAAGAGCCCGTTGCGGCCGGGCGCGTCGAGGATGTCGGCGCCGTCGATCAGGACGGCCGAGGCCCTTTCCATCTGCGCGAAGGCGACCTGCAGCACTGTGCGGGCGCGCCACTGGTGGCTGTCGGAGAGCTGCCAGTACGCCTCCTGCCCGTAGCGGACTTGCAGGCCCTCATCGAGCGAGACGGCCGGCCACTTGGCAGCGGCACTCAGCTGCTCCAGAGCGGTGTTCAGGCTGCCGAGCGCGTTCGCCAGCTTCCGCCGGCGCAAGCCTTCGGGTGCGAGGACAGCGACCAGCTGCGCGTTGCGGGCGATCTGGGTGTGCAGGACATGCGCCTGGCTGAAGGCCTTCTGCTGCTGCAGCCGGGCGCGCGCCTCTTCGACGGCATCGCGGGCTGCCTGAACGTCGGCCTCGGTCACGGTTTCGCCGTCGCCCCCCTCGAACTTCGCGAGCCTGGTGGCTGCCTGCCGCGCTTCCACGAGCCGGCTGCGGATCTGCTGGCGCTTCTCGTAGGCGCCCTCGAAGGCAGCCTTGGCCGCCGCAATCCCCTTCTCGAACTCCGCCGTCGCCAGCTTGGCGTCCGCGATCTCCTGTTCACCGGGGGCGTCGGGGCGCTCTTTCAGGCTCTTGCCGTCCTTGGTGAGCCCGAGCGGGGCGTTGCACGAGGGGCAGGACATGGGCGGCGTCGGGATCGCCGGACGCTGCTTGATCGTCCACTCGCGGTATTCGACCTGCAGGCGGTCGACCTCGGTGTCGGCTTCCTTCTCCTGCGCCTCCAGATCCCGGACGGAGCCGGCCTGCTCGCGCAGCTGCTCGACGTTGGCTTCCGCGACCGCCTGGCGGGCGATGGTGCGCTCAAGCGCAGCCTCTGCCTGCTCCACCAGGGCGGCGAGGGCGGTTTCGTCGGAGCTGACGTCAAACCCTTCCGGCTTCCACGTCTCGCCCTTCTTCGAGCCGTACTTCTCGCCGGTAACCTGGCGCCACTGGCCCTCGAGCTCG
>JAJUFY010000375.1 GCA_029263635.1 Ectothiorhodospiraceae bacterium
CCAGATCCAGGCCAAGTGGAAACGCCCGCCGCGGGAATGGCATGCCGCCAAGGCACAACTGGCGATACAATTCGCCGAGCGGTTCACGCTGAGCGACTGACTCAACTACCGGCTCGCACACAGAATTCAGGACACTCCCAAACGGGGCTACAACAGGGAGAACGTACTGGCGTTCATGGCTCTCGCGCAGTAACACTGGCCGAAGGTTGCCTCCACCAACGGACTGGAGCGACTGAACAAGAGATCAAGCGGCGTAGCAACGTCGTCGGCATCTTGCCCAACAACGCCGCCGTCACTCGCCTGGTCAGCAGCCATGCTGCTGGAGCAGAACGATGAGTGGCAAGTCAGTCGGTGCTACCTCAGCCTGGAGAACCTCCGGCCACTGCTGTAGATCGAAGAGGAGACGGAGAAACAGAGTTACGATAACGCCGCGTCGCAGCTGACGAAGACCACGGTGGCCTAAACAACAGTTACACCACTTGATGGGACACTACCGCGTGTCAGGCCGCCCTGGCGGCGGGATCTTCGCCGCATCGCAAGACTTACAAAACAACAATGGGGGAAAACGTGAGAGATATTTTCTTCTTTGATTCGATGCTGACTCCCAAGATCATCACGCTGGTCTATTGGGTGTGCTTGGTGATCGCGCTGCTTTCCGGCCTGGGGGTGATGTTCGGCGGCTACGAGGGCTTCAGCATCAGCTCGCTGTTCGGCGGACTCGGCATCATGGTCGGCGGGGCAATCGGCGCTCGTATCTGGTGCGAGCTGTTGATCGTTCTCTTCAAGATCCACGAGAACATCAAAAGGCTGGCTGATTCTCAGGCCGCCAAGTAGTGCTGCACAGGCCGCAACCATCGGGCGCTCACCAGGCGGGGAGCTTGGCGAGCGCCTCCGCGGCCTTGCTCTAGAAGGCGTATACGCCCCCGACGGCAACACCTGAGACCTTCAGGCCGTCGTTGTCGATGTAGTGCATGTATTCCACATTGAGCAGGAAGCCGTCGTAGGAGGCCAGCTCGGCGCCGATTCCGAACGACACGCCGTTGCTGCGCTCCGAGGGAATGCCGCGCAGGGACGCGTCCATCCGAACATCCGTGTAGCCGACGGTGCCGAACACCGTCACCACGTTGCGGCCCGAAACCAGCACCGGCAGATGTCCGGTCACATAGACGCCGAACAGCCGGTCCAGCTCGACGTCTCGCTCGGCCGTATCTTCCGTCCTGTCCCGGCCCAGGCCGGCGCTCGCCAGGCTGACGCCGAATCTGGCTTCGACCGCGACATTGCTGGTCACGTAGGCGCCCAGGCGGTAGGTCAGGGCGGCCGATTCGGCATCGCGCTCGGCGCCGTCTTCGCTGATGAGGAGCAGGGCAAGCTGGCCGCCGCTGTACAGTGTTCCCTGCCGGCCCGGCTCGGCTGAGGCGCTGGTCGCGGCAACAAGCGCAAGCAGCATTAATCCTGCCGCGATGGATTTTTTCATCGGGTTTCCACTCGTTGAGGCCGCAGGCGGGTCTGACGGCCTCTGTAATCGCCAGCCACGGCGGGGGAAGGGCGCCCCGCAGGCTGGAAACTTTAGCAGAAGGCCGGCCGGGGCGGCTGGTCCGCTTCCGGTTTGTCAGGCCGTAACAGCCGGAGTCTCGTTCAGGGCCTGCTCGAGCCGCTTGCGTGTTCCGGTGCCGTCTACCGGCATCAAAGTGACCAGGCGCAGGCCCGAGAGGCGTTCGTCGGCCAGGGCGAAGGCGGTATGCTCGAAGGCGAGCTGGCCGAGGTCGGGGTGATTGAAGAGCTTGATGCCGTCGCGCCAGTCCTTCACCACGGGCTCTTCCCACCACTGCGCGAACTCTGCGCTCTCACGCCGCAGCTCGGCGATGAAGTCCTCGAACCACGGATCGCCGACGTGGTGCGCATAGTCGGCTCGAAAGTGGTGGACCAGCCCCATGGCATGCGATTCCCAGTCGGGGATCATGGCGCGCAGCGGGCCCAGCAGGGACATGCGCAGGCAGTTGCGCTCGGCGGGCTCCAAGGCGGTGAAATCCCCGAGCACCGTGCTGGCCGCGCGGTTCCAGGCGAGCAGGTCCCAGCGCTGGCCGTGGATGTAGGCCGGGCAGGGATCGAGCTGGTCGAGCAGGCGCTGCAGGTTCTTGTGGACGCCGTTGGTTTCGATGCGCTGATCCGCCGCTCCGGGCACGGCGTGGCCAGACAGAAGGAGCAGATGGCGGGCTTCGGCCGGCTCCAGCC
>JAJUFY010000096.1 GCA_029263635.1 Ectothiorhodospiraceae bacterium
AGCCGCAGGGTCTGCAGCAGCAGTTCCTTGGATGTGTTCATGACTTCGACGTTGTGCTGGTAAGAGCGCGATGCGGAGATCATGTTCACCAGCTCTTCCACCGTGTTGACGTTGGAGCGGTAGACATAACCGTTGGCATCGGCCTCCGGATGTCCGGGCATATGCATCGGCAGCGGCTTGGCGTCGCTCTCGATGATTGCCTTGACCTGCACCGGCACGGCCTGGTCGAGCTGCCGTGCAGACTTGAGAGCGGCGGCGAACACCGGCTGACGGGCCTTGTAGGCCTCCTCGGGGCTGCCAGCCACGGTTTCGGCATTGGCCAGGTTGCTGGCGGTCGTGTTCAGCCGGAGCGTCTGCGCGCTCATGGCGGAACCGGAGACGTCAAACACCTTGAACAGGCTCATGTCTCATCACTCCCCACGCAATGCGCCCATCAGGCCCTGGATACGGGCACCCAGCACCGTCAGGGTCGCCTGATAATGGATCGTGTTCTCGGCAAACTTGGCCTGCTCGGCGTGGGTCTCGACGGTATTGCCGTCTACCGCTGCATTGAGCGGCACCCGGTAGCGCACATCGGGATTGCGCGGATCGCCGGCAGCCGGCTGCAGATGGTTGGGTTGCGTAGTCCGCAACGGCGCCAGCTGGCCCTGGGCCTGCTGCATGGCGCTTCTGAAGTCGAAATCGCGCGCCTTGTAATTCGGCGTATCGGAGTTCGCCAGGTTATCGGCGATCAGCCGCGTCCGCTGGGCTCGCAGGTGCAGAGCCGCCTCCGGCACGCCGAAGGACTTGTCCAGGTTGAAACGCATGGCTCACCTCGCAAAGGAATACCCGCAGGGGGTATTGCAAGGTGCGTGCCAGCAGCGGGAAAGGGGGCCGGAGACGACCCCCTGTCAGGTTCAGGCGCGATCGCGCCGACGGTAGATAATGCCGTAAGGCGTGCGCAGCAGCTCAAAGGCGGTTACACCGCGATGCAGCGCCTCGGAACCGCCGAGCAGCAGATAGCCGCCCGGATTGAGGGCGCCGGCCATGCGCGTGAGGATGTCGTAGCGCGCTTCCTGGGAGAAATAGATCAGCACGTTGCGACAGAAGATCAGATCGAAGCGGCCCAGCAAGGCGTAGCTTTCCAGCAGGTTGTGGACCCTGAACGCGGCCCGGCGCCGCAGCTCGGGCAGGATCTCCCAGCAGTTGGCATTCACTTTCGTGAAAAAGGTCTGCAAACGCTGCTGGCTGAGGCCGCGGCTGATCGAAGCCGTGCTGTACCGCCCCGCCGCGGCCTGACGGATGACGCTCGGCGAGATATCGGTGCCGACCACCTCGACCTCCAGCCGCCCCCCTTCCCGATTGTACTCATGCGCTGTCATCAGCACCGAGTACGCCTCCTGCCCTGTGGAGCAACCGGCAGACCACAGCCGTGCCAGCCGGACCTGCCGCCGCTCCAGCTCCGGGAACAGATGCTTCTTGAGCATCTCGAACGGGTAGGTATCACGAAAGAACTGCGTCTCGTTGGTCGTCATCGCCTCGACGACTTCCGCCCGCAACGCCGTGGCTCCGGGTCGGGTGATGCGATCGAGCAGCTCTTCGAGCGACGCGCAGCGATGCGCGGCCAACAGCGGGCTGAGCCGGCTAACGACCAGGTACTGTTTGTTCGCTCCTAAGACGATCCCGCTGGTTTCTTCCAAAAAACGGCAGAATGCTTGGTACTGTTCCGGCGACAGCGAAGCAGCCTGTGCGCTTGTGATGGTCATATCCTTATCTCAGAGCCGGGAAATCGCAGTCGTGCCATATCGCCAGATCGGTTTTTCCGGCACCGCATTTCCCCCCGGCCCGGCATCCCCAACACGCCTTCCGTGGAAGCATCTTCTATTACTCACTCATTGGTCAGCCACGATTATTATTATTCTGTCGTGCGCATCAGCATGGATCGTTGCGGGCGGTCACGCTTCAGCAGCGACCGCATCCAGTATCTCCTCCACGCGCTCGGCCAGTTCCTTCGGATGGTATTTGGCGAGAAACTCATTGGCGCCCACCCGCTGCACCAGCCCGTCGTTGAAGATCCCGCTCAGAGACGTATGCAGCAGGACGTACAGATGCCGTAACCGTTCATCGCGGCGGATGGAGGTAGTGAGGGTGTAGCCGTCCATGCGGGGCATCTCGATATCGGAGATTACCATCAGAAGGCGCGAGAATGGCGATTCCGGATCCTGCGCCCACTCCTGTAAGAGGCGCAAAGCTTCCTCGCCATTGGTGGCAAATGTCAACTCCACACCGAGCTTTTCCAGAGTCCGACGAATCTGCCCGCGGGCAACCGCCGAATCGTCGACCACCAGGACATGATGCTGGGCGGCGTCTTCCCGGTGCTCCACCAAGGCCTCAACCCTGGCATCCTGCAACGGCCGCAGCTCGGCCAGGACTTTCTCCACGTCGATGATCTGCACGAGCTCGTCTTCGACCTTGGCCACGGCAGTGACATAACCGGACCCGGACGACGGCGGCATCACGTCCTGCCAGTTGAGATTGATGATCCGGTCGACACCGGCGACCAGAAAACCCTGCACCGAGCGGTTGTACTCGGTGATGATCACCGAGCCCGGCTGCTCGGTAGCCAGCACCCGCCCGGAAACGGCCAGGCTCAGGTCGAGGATAGGCACTGTCGTACCGCGGATGTGGGCAATGCCGCGGACGATCGAACTCGCTTTGGGGATGCGGGTCAGGCGTGGCGCATTGATGACTTCCCGCACCTTGAAGACGTTGATGCCGAACCTCTGCCGCCCGTTCAGACGGAACAGCAGAAGCTCCATCCGGTTATGGCCGGCGAGCCGGGTACGCTGATCGACGCTTTGGATTATGCTGCTCATGCTCGACTCCTGCTGCAGTGTATGTGATATCGGCCGACAACGGAATTTCCTTAAGCACGAGCCGTTGGCACGGTATCTGCTAATCGGCAGGGTATGGCTACACGAGGCAGACTCCCTTACCGTCCGGCAAGAACCGTCGCACTGCTGCTGGGCCTGACGACCTGCTGGGCGCCGGCCCAGGCCGGGATCCAGTCGCTGGAAGCGATCCGGGCCAGCGTCGAGCGTTACGTACGCACAGAATTCAGCGCCCTGGGTGAAATTTCCGCCGTCGAGGTCTCCGCGCTCGACCCGCGCCTGCAGCTGGCAGCCTGCGAGCAGCCGCTGGAACCGTTCACTCCAGCCGGCCAACGCCGGCTTGGTCATGCGACAATCGGCATACGCTGCTCCGGCGAACGGCCTTGGACATTGTACGTGCCGGTACGTATCGAGAGCACCGTCAAGATCATGACGGCTGCGCGCGCCCTGCCCCGTGGCAAGATTTTGACGCCGGATGACATCAAGCCGGTGGTCAGGGACGTCGCCGCCCTGCCCTACGGCTATTTCACCAGCGCCGATATCTTGACGGGGCAAAAGCTCAAGCGTGCGGTACGCCCTGGCGAGGTGCTCTCGCCAACCATGGTGGCTCCAGCACCGCTAGTCGAGCGCGGCCAGATCGTCTGGATTGCCACCAAGGCCAGCGGCATAGAAGTCAGGATGCAGGGCGAGGCGCTGGCGGACGGTGCGGCCGGCGAGCGGATCAATGTCCGCAACCTCTCCTCTCGGCGTATCCTAGAGGCTGAAGTGGTCGATAATGGCCTGGTCCAGGTTCCCTGGTAGCAACGCTGACGAACCGATCGGCGACATTGGGCTAAAGTTGTGGCAGAAGCTGCCGATGACACGCCTATAAGCTGACAGGCAACACATGCGCCGCGGCGGCGATTGCAGCGGCTCCTGGTTTTGTACTAAGGAAATACCGACATGACCATTCCGATCGACAACGGCTCGCGCATCAACGGCACCGGACCGACCGCTGTACGCAGCAAGCCCGCCCAGACGGAGAAAGCCGCTGCCGGCAGCGATGCCCGCGGCAGCGAGCGCAGTGGCGCTGCCGATGCCAGCTTCGCCTCCGAGCGGCTGCAGCAGGTCCGCGAGCGCATCGACGCCACGCCGGAGATCGACAACGAGCGGGTGGAAACCATCAAGCGCGCGCTTGCCGAAGGCCGGCTGGCGTTCGATCCGGAGCGAATCGCTCAGAAATTCGCCAGCCTGGAAGGCCTGCTGGACGACTGATCACCGATGCCTGTCGCCAACCTCGAATCCATGCGGGCCCTCCTCGCGGACACCACCGCAGTCCTGGAGCGGCTGACCGCACTGCTCGAGGAAGAAGCCGAACGGCTGGCCGCCCAGCAAGTGGACGGCATTGAGCAACTGCTGGCGGATAAGCAGAACGCCCTGCAAGCGGCTCATGAGGCCGACCAGAAACGCTGCCAGCTGCTGACCGAGGCCGGCTTCGCTACCGGCGGCGAGGGCATGCGCGCCTATCTCGCCGCTTGCGGCGATGCCATGCTGGCAACTGCATGGCAGCACATCATCGAGCTGCTCCAGCGCGCCCAGCTTCTCAACGAGGCCAATGGCCGCATCATCCATCGCAGTCTCGATCAAGTCACGCGCACGCTGGCGATTCTGCGTGGCGATGCGGCCGCAGAGGCGGCCACCTACGGTCCGAGCGGGCAAACCATTGCCGGCCCGGGCCGCGGCTCGCTGTCGCGGGCCTAAGCCCCCCTATACGGCCGGCAACGCGCGACGGCCTCTGGCCGTACGCTACCCACCACCACAGCGGTAACCGGCAACAGCCGCCCGTCGACTGCCCTCTGCAAGCGTACCGAAGAGCCCGGGAATATCCTCCTGCTAATCCGCTTGCCTGCAATCGTGACCCTGACGGCTTGGCGGGCAGCCGGCTCCATACCGTGCCGGTCGTGCGGTAACCGCGGCGCGACGGCTCTGGATCACGACGGTGACCGGAAACTGCCGGAGGCACCTAAAGCGAGCGGCCGCGCTTAACGAGCCGCCCTCTTCATGAGCAGCCGCTGGCGACAGGCGCCGCTCCAAACGAAAAAGGCCGGACTGTGAGGTCCGGCCTTTCGGTATTTGGTGGAGCCAGGCGGGATCGAACCGCCGACCTCCTGCATGCCATGCAGGCGCTCTCCCAGCTGAGCTATGGCCCCGTTGCGGGAGCGCGCATTATAAGGAAATGCGCGCGAAAAGATCAACCGCCATTTTGCGCCCCGATCCAGGCGAGCGCCCGGTCGATGCGCGCCAGCGTCTCGTCGCGACCGAGCACCTCCAGCGTCTTGTCGATCGGCGGCGACACCGAGCCTCCAGACACCGCCACCCGCAGCGGCTGCGCCACCTTGCCGAGCCCCAGCTCCTGCGCCTCGGCAAAGCGATGTACGGTGTCGTGAATCACCGGCGCCGTCCACTCCCCCACCCCGGCCAGCTGCTCGCGCAAGGCCGCCAGCACCGGCGCCGTCTCGGCAGTGAGATTCTTGCGTGCCGCCTTCTCCTCGTACTCGGCCGGTGCCCGGTAGAAGAACACTGCGCTCTGCGCCATCTCCACCAAGGTCTTGGCCCGCTCGGAAAGGGCCTCGACCACCTGCTCCAGCGCCGGGCCGTCGGCCGGATCGATGCCCAGCGACGCCAGGTGCGGCGACAGATGGCGCGCGACATGCCGCGGATCCGAAGTCTTGATGTAGTGCTGGTTGAGCCACAGCAGCTTGCCGGGATTGAGGCTGGAGGCGGCGGCATTGATGTCGTCGATATCGAACAACGCCACCATCTCGTCGAGCGAGAAGATCTCCTGGTCGCCATGCGCCCAGCCGAGCCGCACCAGATAGTTCAGCACCGCCTCCGGCAGGAAGCCGGCATCGCGGTACTCCGTCACGCTGGCCGCGCCGGTGCGCTTGGAGAGCTTCTTGCCGTGCTCGTCCAGGATCATCGGCACATGCGCGTACACCGGCGGCTCGACGCCCAGCGCACGCAGGATGTTCATCTGCCGCGGGGTATTGTTGAGGTGGTCGTCGCCGCGGATGACATGGGTGATTCCCATATCCATGTCATCCACCACCACGGTGAAGTTGTAGGTGGGCGAGCCGTCGCCGCGGGCGATCACCAGATCGTCCAGCTCGGTGTTCTGGAACACCACCCGACCCTTGACCCGGTCGTCGACCACCACTTCGCCGTCGAGCGGGTTCTTGAAGCGCACCACCGCCTCCTCGCCCGGTTGCGGCACCCGGCCGAGATCACGGCAATGACCGTCGTAGCGAGGCTTCTCCTTGCGCGCCATCTGCTCCTCGCGCAGCTTGTCGATGCGCTCCTTGGGACAGAAGCAGTAATAAGCCTTGTCCTGCTCCAGCAGCTGCCGGATCACTTCTTTATAGCGATCGAAGCGCTTGGTCTGGTAGAACGGCCCCTCGTCGTAGTCGAGCCCGAGCCAGGTCATGCCCTCGAGGATGGCGTTCACCGCCTCGGGGGTGGAGCGCTCCAGGTCGGTGTCCTCGATGCGCAGCACGAAGCGGCCGCCGTGCCGGCGCGCATACAAGTATGAGAACAGCGCCGTGCGGGCGCCGCCGATGTGCAGATAACCCGTGGGGGATGGAGCGAAGCGCGTCTTGACCGTCATCGGTTGCCCTGCGAGCTGATCGAGAAGGCCGGCTATGGTAGCAAAAGCACCGCCGGACGCGGCAAGGCGGCCTGGTGCGTTGACAGCCCCGGGCGCCGTGCTAGAATTCACGCCTCTTCGGGCGCGTAGCTCAGCGGGAGAGCACTGCCTTCACACGGCAGGGGTCACAGGTTCAATCCCTGTCGCGCCCACCATACAAATCAAGGGGTTAGGCCAATCGCCTAACCCCTTGTTTATTTCTGGCGGTCCCAATCGGGTCCACTCCCTCGCCCTCGGCGAAAGCACGGACTAAGCGTAGCTTGGCTCCGTGCCGACCGGAACCGCGGCATCCGGCTCGACGAGTCCAAAACTATCGGCCCGCGCCAGCCGCCACGTGCGGTGGTAGAAATCGTCGCTGCCGGCATCGGTCAACAGCTCTCCCGGCTCCAGGAAGCGGTGCAGCTGCGAAAACAGCCGGATCTCGGTGTACGACACCCGCCGCGCCAGATGCTCGGCCTTGATCTGCGAGGGATGCGTCAGGCCGGCAGCTGCGAGCAGCTCGGCCAGCGCCTTGAGGGTGTTGCGGTGGAAGTTGTACACCCGCTCGGCCTTGTCCTCGACCACCAGCGCGCGCTGGCGTAAGGGATCCTGGGTCGCCACGCCGGTCGGGCAGCGGTTGGTGTGGCAGGCCTGGGCCTGGATGCAGCCGATCGCGAACATGAAACCGCGCGCCGAATTGGCCCAGTCGGCGCCGATCGCCAGCACGCTGGCGATATCGAAGGCGCTGACGATCTTGCCGCTGGCGCCGATACGGATGTGCTGGCGCAGATTGGTGCCCACCAGCACGTTGTGGACCAGCAGCAGCGCCTCGCGCAGCGGCATGCCCATATGGTCGGCGAACTCCAACGGTGCGGCGCCGGTACCGCCCTCGGCACCGTCCACCACGATGAAATCGGGCAGCACGCCGGTCTCCAGCATCGCCTTGACGATGCCCATGAACTCCCACGGATGGCCAACGCAGAGCTTGAAGCCCACCGGCTTGCCGTCGGCGAGTTCGCGCAGGCGGGCGATGAAACGCAGCAGCTCGATCGGGGTCGAGAACTCGCTGTGCGCTGGCGGCGAGACGCAGTCGCGGTCGCGCGGCACACCGCGGGTGGCGGCAATCTCGGCGCTGATCTTGTGCTTGGGCAGGATGCCGCCGCGGCCGGGCTTGGCACCCTGG
>JAJUFY010000199.1 GCA_029263635.1 Ectothiorhodospiraceae bacterium
ACACGCGGCTCTTGCAAGGTTTCGTCGTAGTTGGGGCTGAACTCGACCGTTTCCTTGTCGATGTCCGCCAGCAACTCCCCGGCGATCCTCGCCATGCGGATTTCGGTGTAGCGCATGGCTGCCGCCGAATCGCCGTCGACGGAGCCGAAGTTGCCTTGGCCGTCGACCAGCATGTGGCGCAGCGAGAAGTCCTGCGCCATGCGCACGATCGTGTCGTAGACCGCGGTGTCGCCGTGCGGGTGGTACTTACCGATGACGTCGCCGACCACGCGAGCCGACTTCTTGTACGGCTTGTTCCAGTCGTTGCCGAGCTCGCGCATGGCGTACAGCACGCGTCGATGCACCGGCTTGAGGCCGTCCCGAACGTCAGGCAACGCCCGCCCCACGATCACGCTCATGGCGTAATCGAGGTAGGACTGCCGCATTTCGTCTTCGAGATTTACGGAGAGGATTTCTTGGGCGACGGTGGACATCGAAAATCTGCACCTGGTCGTTCACGGGCACGGGCCCGAATCGATGACTGCAGGCTCCGCGGAAAACGGTGAATTATAACACAAGCCGCACTGGCGGCGTCCCGGCAGACAAGCACTTACGGATCCGGCGAGCGCCCTGTCAGACCTCCGTCGCCGGCTCGCGCAGCGCCTCCGCCAGCGTGCCGCCGCCGGCAAGGCCGCGCAGGTCGGCACCGCTCGGATTCTGGAATACCCGCAACCCGAACTCCGGCAGGATGGCGAGCAGGTGGTCGAAGATGTCGGACTGGATGCCTTCGTACTCCACCCATTGCACGGTGTTGGTGAAGCAGTAGATTTCCAGCGGCAGCCCCTCGGCAGTGGGCGCCAGCTGACGCACGATCAGCGTCATGTTCTGGTTGACGCCCGGGTGGTTGCGCAGGTAGCGCTCGACATAGGCGCGGAAGGTCCCGATGTTGGTCACCCGCCGGGTGTTGACCGGCTCCCGGCCGTATTCGGCCAGCCGGGCGTTCCATTCCGCCAGTTCCCGCTCCTTGGCCCGCAGGTAGTCGTCAAGCAGGAAGAAGCGCCGCAGGCGGGTGCGCTCCTCGGCCGTCAGGAAGTGCACGCTGGTCTGATCGAGGTAGAGCGCCCGCTTGATGCGGCGGCCGCCGGACTCCCGCATGCCGCGCCAGTTCTTGAACGACTCGGTGATCAGCCGCTTGGTCGGGATGGTGGTGATGGTCTTGTCCCAGTTCTGGACCTTGACCGTATGCAGGGCGATGTCGATCACGTCGCCGTCGGCATTGAGCTGCGGCATCTCGATCCAGTCGCCGACCCGCAGCATGTCGCTGGAGGAGATCTGCACGCTGGCCACCAGCGACAGCAGCGTGTCCTGGAAGATCAGCATCAGCACCGCCGCCAGCGCGCCGAGGCCGGACAGCAGGATGAGCGGCGAGCGGTCCAGCAGCGCGGCAATGATCAGGATGGTGGCGATCGCGAAAACCGCGATCTTGACCACCTGCAGATAGCCCTTGATCGGCCGGCTGGCCGCCTCCGGGCGCCGCTGATAGGCGGCGTTGACGAGATTGAGGAAGGCGCTGAACGCCAGCGCCAGGGTCAGCACGATGACGGCGCTGCAGACGTTGCGGACGATCTGCGTCACCGGCTCCGGCAGCCCCGGCACCAGCACCACCCCCATCCACAGCACCAGCGCCGGCACGGCATTGGCCAGCCGCGGGATCACGCCGAAGCCGCTGCCCTGCCAGCCGCGTCCGAGCGCGCTCGCCTTGAGCACGCGGTCCAGGCCGCGGACCAGGATCCGCTTGGTGCCCCAGTTGGCGAGCCAGGCTGCCGCCACCAGCGCCAGCGACGCCAGCAGGGTCTGGGCCCAGGGGTAGTCGGCCAGCCAGGCCGTCAGCTGATCAACGCTGCCCACTATCGGCACCTCGGGAGGAGCGCAAGCAAATCATCGTAATCCGCGGAACCGGCGACCGGCCCCGCGGCATTCGAGCCTGGCGTCAGTCGGCCTGCTTGCGGCGGGCGCTGTGCACCACCACCGGCTCGCGCGGCACGTCCTGATGCATGCCGCGGTTGCCGGTCGGCACCTTGGCGATCTTGTCGATCACATCCATGCCCTCGACCACCGTGCCGAACACGGCATAGCCGAAATCGCGGCTGCCGTGGTCGAGGAAGGCGTTGTCCTGCAGGTTCACGAAGAACTGCGAGGTCGCGCTGTTGATGTCGGACGTGCGCGCCATGGACAGCGTGCCGCGCTCGTTCTTGAGCCCGTTGTCGGCCTCGTTCTTGATCGGCGCCTCGGTCGGCTTCTGCCGCATGTCCTCGGTAAAGCCGCCGCCCTGGATCACGAATCCGGGAATCACGCGGTGGAAGATGGTGTTGTCGTAGAAACCCGCATCCACGTAGGAGAGGAAATTCTCGACCGTGATCGGCGCCTTGTCCGGATAGAGTTCGATCGTGAAGTCACCGTGATTCGTGGAAAACACCACCATGGGCCTGCCTCCTTGGTTCGCGGCAGCGGGCGCCGCCGATGCGGCGGACAATAGCAAGCCGACACCGGCAAGAACAGCCAAACCGATCCGTCGCAGCATCATTCGTCCTCTAGCATTGTCGTTCATCATTCGCGCAACCGCGCCAGCGTTTCCCGTCGCGGCCGCTGGACCACGCCCTTTTCGGTGACGATCACATCGATGTACTCGGCCGGCGTGACGTCGAATACCGGATTCCAGGCCGCCGCGCCCTCGGCGGCGATGCGCTGCCCCTGCATGGACAGCAGCTCGTCGTCGAGCCGGCTCTCGATCGGGATCTCGTCGCCCGTCTCGATCGCCCAGTCGATGGTCGAGGTCGGCGCCACCACCATGAACTTCACGCCGTGCGCGCGGGCGGCGATGGCCAGGCCATAGGTACCGATCTTGTTGGCCACGTCGCCGTTGGCGGCGATGCGGTCGGCGCCGACGATCACCCAGCGCACCTGGCCGCGCCGCATCAGGAGCGGCGCGGCAGCGTCGGCAATCAGGGTCACCGGGATGGCATCCTGGATCAGCTCCCAGGCCGTCAGCCGCGCGCCCTGCAGCCAGGGCCGGGTTTCGTCGGCGTAGACATGGGTGATCTTGCCGGCCTCGTAGCCGCTGCGGATCACGCCCAGCGCGGTGCCATAGCCGGCGGTGGCGAGCGAGCCGGTGTTGCAGTGGGTGAGCACGGCCCCCGGCTCGCCCAGCAGCGCCGCGCCATGCTCGCCCATGCACAAATTGGCGGCCAGGTCTTCCTCCTGGATCGCCCGTGCTTCGTCCAGCAGCGCCGCGACCGGATCGGCGCCGGCCGTTGCAAGTCGGTCACGCATGCGCGCCAGCGCCCAGAACAGGTTGACGGCGGTCGGCCGCGACGCGGCGAGCGCGGCCAGGCCCGGCTCGATCAGCTCCCGCCAGCGCGCCGGGTCCTCGGCATACGCCTGACGCGCCGCCAGCACCACGCCGTAGGCGGCGGCGATGCCGATCGCCGGCGCGCCGCGCACGGCCATGTCGCGGATCGCGGCGGCCACGTCGGCAGCGCTGCGGCAATCGACATACCGCACCTCCCCGGGCAGCACCCGCTGGTCGAGCAGCCGCAGGCCCTGCGGCGTCCATTGGATCGGACGGACGGTATCGTGTTGGTTCATGGCACAACCACCTGACACGGCCCGCCATTTTGGCACAGCCGGCGGCGCTTTATACTGCACAAAACCTAGGGAGGCCGCCGTGGAACAGATCGATACCCTCATCTATGCCCGCTGGATCGTGCCGGTAGAACCGGCCGGCATGGTTCTCGACCACCATGCGCTCGCCATCCGCGACGGGCAGATCGTCGACCTGCTGCCGCAGGCCGATGCCCGGACGCGCTATCAGGCCCGCACGGTGCGCGAGCTGCCCAGCCACGTGCTCATCCCCGGCCTGGTCAACGCCCATACCCACGTCGCCATGACCCTGCTGCGCGGCTACGCCGACGACCTGCCGCTGATGACCTGGCTGTCCGAGCACATCTGGCCGGCCGAAGGCCGTCACGTCAGCCCCGAGTTCGTGCACGATGGCAGCCTGCTTGGCCTCGCCGAGATGCTCCGCGGCGGCGTCACCTGCGTCAGCGACATGTACTTCTTCCCGGAAGTCACTGCCAAAACCGCCCTGCAGCTCGGCATGCGCGCCACCCTCGGCATGCCCGTGATCGATTTCCCGAGCAGCTACGCGCAGAACGCGGACGAGTATTTCGACAAAGGCCAGGCGCTGCACGACCAGTATCGCGACCACCCGCTGATCGCCACCGCTTTCGCGCCGCACTCGCCCTACACGGTGTCCGAGAGCAACCTGGAGCGGGTGCGGGTGCTGGCCGACGAACTGGAAGTGCCCATCCACATCCATGTCCACGAGACCGCCGCCGAAGTCAGCCGCAGCGTCGAAGAGACCGGCGCCCGCCCGCTCGCCCGGCTCCATGCGCTGGGCCTGCTGTCGCCGTCGCTGATCGCCGTGCATATGACCCAGCTCACCCCCGACGAGATCGCCCTGGTCGGCGAGAGCGGCATGCATGTGGTGCACTGCCCGCAGTCCAACCTCAAGCTCGCCAGCGGCTTCTGCCCGGTGGCGTCGCTCGCCGCTGCCGGCGCCAACATCGCCATCGGCACCGACAGCGCTGCCAGCAACAACGACCTGGACATGCTCGACGAGATGCGCACCGCCGCCCTGCTGGCCAAGGCCGTGGCCGGCGACGCCGCGGCCGT
>JAJUFY010000355.1 GCA_029263635.1 Ectothiorhodospiraceae bacterium
CAGCGGCAGCGCGCCGCCAGGGCGCGGCTGCTTGAAAAGGCGGAACTGCGCCGCATTTCTTACCCAAACAAAACCGTTTCCCCTGCAGTGGCATCGCCGTCTGGTGTGCGCCAGTACGCGACACGCGTTGGAGCGTTCATGGGCACTGTCCGCCTGTTCAATCAGCCGATAAAGCTGCTTTACCTGCTGCTGCTTGTCGCCGAGGCCTCGTTGCTGGCCGCGTCGACTTATCTCGGCGTCTATTTGCGCTATCTCGGCAACCCGGAGGCGATTCCCGACAGCGTGGGGCCGATAGCTCCCCGGGCAGTGCTGTTTACCGCGGTAATGCTGCTGAGCCTGGTGGCGGTGGGGCTGTACAATCGCCGTCTGCGGGACGATCTCGACGGGATCCTGATCCGCCTCGGCCTTGGCTTCGCGCTGGGCCTGACCCTGCTTGCGCTGGTGTTCTATGCGCTGCCGGAGATGCTGCTGGGCCGCGGTGCGCTGGCGCTCGCCCTGATCTGTGCTTTCGTCCTGCTGGCGATCAACCGGGCTGTCTTCCTCAAGCTGCTGACCCAGCAGCACATCCGGCGCCGGGTACTGGTGCTGGGAGCCGGTAAACGCGCCCATCCGCTGTCGATGCTGCGGCGGCGATCCGATCTGATCGGATTCAGCTTGGTCGGCTATGTGCCGGTCAAGGGCGATCAGGTACTGATCCCTGAGCGGCAGCTGATCCGCAGTTCACAGCCGCTCTCGGACCTTGTGGCCCGAGAGCGTATCGATCAGGTCGTGGTTGCGGTGGATGACCGCCGCCAGGGCCTGCCGATGCAGGAGCTGCTGACGTGCCGGATTCAGGGAGTGGAAGTGGTCGACGTCCTGACCTTCCTGGAGCAGGAGACCGGCAAGATCCGCATCGACCTGCTGTATCCCGGCTGGCTGACCTTCTCGCAGGGGTTCCATCGAGGCTTGCTGCACGATGCCGCGAAGCGGACTTTCGATATCGTCGTCAGCCTGGCCATGCTGGTCACGACCCTGCCGCTGATGGCCCTGACCGCGCTCGCCATTCTGGTGGAAAGCCGTTTCCGCGGCCCGATTCTCTACCGCCAGCAGCGCGTCGGCAAAGGCGGGCGGCCGTTCCATGTCTACAAGTTCCGCAGCATGCGCACCGACGCCGAGCGGGACGGCAAGGCGCGCTGGGCCGAGGCCAACGATCCGCGGGTGACGCGCGTCGGCAGGGTCATCCGCAGATACCGCATCGACGAACTGCCGCAGATCTTCAACGTGCTGCGGGGTGACATGAGCTTCGTCGGCCCCAGGCCGGAACGGCCCGAGTTCGTGCAGGGCCTGCAGGAGAAGATCCCTTACTACGGCGAACGGCATCAGGTGAAGCCGGGGCTGACCGGCTGGGCGCAGATCTGCTACCCGTACGGCGCGTCCGACGCGGATGCGCTGGAGAAGCTGCAGTACGACCTTTATTACGTCAAGAACCACAGCCTGTTCCTCGACCTGACCATCCTGCTGCAGACGGCGGAAGTGGTGCTCTGGAGCAAGGGCGCCCGCTAGCGGCTCCAGCCTCGCGGCGATGGCGAAGCGGCGCCCGGTGAGCTGTCGCGGAACACCCCAGGGAAGGCCCTGACGGCCGGCGGGCCGCAGTTGGAATACGCCCGCCGCGTCCCCAGCTTTCTGACCAGACTTTGCTCGAACCAACAATTACCGGCTTGTCACAGGACGTCACGCTACAGCACTGATTTCCGGGCCGAGGAACGCAGCCGCTCCGTGGTGCCGGCAGGCTCCCCGGAGTGGGGCGATACCAACCTCAAGAACACAAAGTCGAGAGAGTGCCGTGGCGGCTGCGCTGCCGAGCCAGGGCGCTCCCCCGCAAGGGTGAAAAATAAGGAAGACTGGAGGCGCAGATGGATCTTTTTCGTTGGGCTATCACGGCAACCCTGCTGCTGGCGCTCGCCGGCTGCGCGTCATCGCCGAACAGGGGGACGGCAGCGACTCCGGCGGAGAATGCCCCCACGACGAGCGAGTACCGGATCGGCGTCGATGACCAGATCCAGGTCAACGTCTGGCGCAACCCGGACCTGTCGGTTTCCGTCCCGGTGCGGCCGGACGGCATGATCTCGGTCCCGCTGATCGGCGACGTCCAGGCCGGCGGCCGCACGCCGGCGGAAGTGGCGGCCGCCGTGGAGAAGAAGCTGGCACGCTACATGCGCGAGCCACAGGCCACGGTCATCGTCACCGAACTGCGCAGCCACGAGTTCATTTCCCGGGTCCGCGTCACCGGCGCCGTGCAGCAGCCGGTATCGCTGCCCTACCGGCAGGGCATGACGGTCCTGGATGCGGTGCTGGAAGCGGGGGGACTGACCGAGTTCGCGTCCGCCAACAAGGCGAAGCTGTACCGCCGCGGCGAAGGCGGCTCCAAGGTCA
>JAJUFY010000003.1 GCA_029263635.1 Ectothiorhodospiraceae bacterium
CGCCAGGCCATTACCTCGGCCGCTTCCGGCTGCATGGCCGCTCTCGACGCCGAACGCTACCTGGAAGCCCTGGCGACCAAGAGCAAGGAAGCGGTCGCCTAGCCCGGCCGGCCTGCCTCTCGCAGGCCAGCCTTGCCAAATCCCCCGGCCACGGCTCAAGAGCCGGAGCCCGTCTATCTACCGATGTCGGTTAACAGCGGAAGGCGGATGCCATGACCACCGAGCAGCAGACACCGGCGCATCTGGCGCTCTACCACTTCGAATCCTGCCCTTACTGCGTGCTGGTGCGAAACGCCATTCGCCAGCTGGGAATCGCCAACGCTATCGAACTGCGCGATATCCTCGCCGAGCCCGCGCACCGTCGGGAGCTGATACAGGGCGGCGGCATGTCGCAGGTACCCTGCCTGCGCATGGACTATCCCGACGGCCGCAGCGAATGGCTGTACGAGTCGGCCGACATCATTGCCTACCTGCGGCAACGGTTCGGCTGAGCGGCGGCGCCTCAGCACGCCGGCGTCGAGGCCGCATCAGCCCGCGTAGAACGGATAGTCGTACTCCAGCGTCAGGGGCGCGTGGTCCGAGAAACGCTCTTCCTTGTAGATGGCGGCATTCAGGACCCGCTCGCGCAGGCCGGGCGTGATCACGTGATAGTCGATGCGCCAGCCGACATTCTTGGCCCAGGCCTGGCCGCGGTTGGACCACCAGGTGTACTGCTCGGCCTCCTGGTTGACGAGGCGGAAGGCGTCGATGAAGCCTTCTTCGCCGAACAGCCGGTCGAGCCAGGCCCGCTCCTCGGGCAGAAAACCGGAGTTCTTCTGGTTGCCGCGCCAGTTCTTGAGGTCGATTTCCTTGTGGGCGATGTTCCAGTCGCCGCAGATCACGTAATCCCGGCCGCTGGCCTTGAGCTCACGCAGGCGCGGCAGAAAACGGTCCATGAAATCGAATTTCAGCGCCTGCCGCTCTTCGCCGGACGACCCCGAGTGCACATACAGCGAGACGATGGACAGATTCCCGAAGCGGGCTTCCAGATAGCGGCCCTCGGCATCCACGTCCTCCCAGCCCGCGCCCAGGCCGCAGATCACCTCGTCCGGCTCGCGCTTCGAGTATATGGCCACGCCGCTGTAACCCGGCCTGAGGGCACAGTGAAAATAGGCATGGTAGCCGGCCGGCCGGAACACCGGATCCTGCAGCTGGTGCTCCTGGGCCTTCAGCTCCTGGATGCAGACCACATCCGGCGCCTCGCGCGCCAGCCACTCGAACAGCCCCTTGCGGGCGGCGGCACGAATGCCGTTGACGTTGATGGAAGTTATTTTCATAGGAAGAACTTGGGTTGGAGCGGGAGGGGAAGACAAAAATGTCCCCGCGCAAAGCCGCCAGGATGCAAGGCAAGGGAAAACGAGGCGGGCCTTGGCGTGGTCTGCCCTCGTAGGAGCGGCCCCTGGCCGCGAAGATACCCCTCACTCCCGGCCCCTCTCCCGGTTTCGGGAGAGGGGAGATAAGGAAAGGCATCACGGCGAAAACGCCGCTCCCACTACGCCCGGAAATCCGCCTTCCTGTTTTCCCTTTGCGTCCTGGCGCCCTCGCGCGAGGATTGTCTCTTCCTCTTAATTACACCCGCTCAAGCAGCGCCGCGATACCCTGACCGCCGCCGATGCACATGCTGATCACGGCGTAGCGGCCGCCGGTCCGCTGCAGCTCATAGGCGGACTTGACGGTGAGGATGGCGCCGGTCGCACCGATCGGGTGGCCAAGCGAGATGCCGGAGCCGTTCGGGTTAACCTTGGCCGGGTCGAGATCCAGGTCGCGCACGCAGGCCAGCGCCTGGGCGGCGAAGGCCTCGTTCAGCTCCCACAGGTCGACATCGTCCTTGCTGACCCCGGTCTGTTCCAGCAGGCGCTTGATGGCCGGCACCGGGCCGATGCCCATGTACTTCGGATCGACACCGGCGACGGTGTAGCCGACCAGCCGTGCCAGCGGCTTGAGGCCGCGCTCGCGAGCGGTATTGGCCTCCATCATGACCACCGCGCCGGCACCGTCGTTGAGCGAGGACGCATTGCCGGCAGTGACCGTGCCGTCCTTCTTGAACACCGGCTTCAGGCCCGCGAGCTTGTCGACGGTGGTGCCGGCGCGCGGGTTCTCGTCCACCTCGAACAGCGTGGTGCCCTTGCGGCTCTTCAGCTCGACCGGAACGATCTGCTCCTTGAACACGCCGGCCTCGATCGCCCGCACCGCCCGCGCCTGGCTCTCGGCAGCAAAGGCATCCTGATCCTCGCGGGAGATGCCCCACTTCTCGGCGATGTTCTCGGCAGTCACACCCATGTGGCAGCTGTCGAAGGGGTCGCTCAGCGCGCCGAGCATGGCGTCGACCAGCGCGCCGTCGCCCATGCGCCCACCCCAGCGGGCGATCGGCGCCCAGTACGGCACCCGCGACATGCTCTCGGCACCGCCGCCGACCACGCAGTCGGCCTGGCCCAGCTCGATATAGCTGGCCGCGGTGCAGATCGCCTGCAGGCCGGAGCCGCACAGGCGGTTGACGGTCAGCGCCGGGCTGGAATGCGGGACACCGGCATTCACTGCCGCTACGCGCGAGATATACATGTCGCGCGGTTCGGTGTGCAGCACGTTGCCAACCACGGTGTGCTGGACGTCCTCGCCCTGAATGCCCGCTCGGCGGATGGCCTCGCGCACCACGTGGGCCGCCAGCTCACCCAAGGGGACGTCCTTCAAGCTGCCGCCGAAGCTGCCGATGGCGGCGCGGGCAGCACCGATGATGACGACGTCACGCTTCTCGCTCATTACCTTGTCTCCGTCGCTGCACCGGCAACGTATGCAACAAACCGGTGCGTGTTTAGGTGCAGTGCACAATAATTCGAGAGCGGGCCGGATTTCCAGTCCCTGCTGCCCGGAGCGGTCGCTGCAAGCGTCGCGGCACCGCCTCGGAGGCCGCCTTGATCGGCATCTGGGGCTCGGTCAGAATACGAAGTCAGCCATCGGGCTTCGGTGCTGCTCGACCTACTGGTGCAGAGGCATGGCACGCCCCGCTAACTGGCTTTGCCTGGGCAGTATCGTCGGCCGCCATACCAATAACGTCCCATAACGGCCACCGCTTCTGCTCGACGTGAGGCAACGGTTCCTTCGCCCTGATCCGACAGGATGGGCGCTTCTGCCGCAAAGGCGGATGTGTTTGTAACTTGGCAAACGGCCGCTCGACCCCATCCGTGGATCAAAAGTCCGCGCTGGGGGCCGGGCTTACAGCGCTTACACAAGGAGGACGCATGAGCGGGCACATCAAGTATCCAGAAGGCGGTCAGAAAATCACCGTGGGCGCGGACGGCAAGCTGCAGGTGCCCGACAACCCCATTCTCGGCTTCGTCGAAGGTGACGGCATCGGTCCCGACATCACCCGCGCCTGCCTGCGCATCTGGGATGCCGCCGTCGCCAAGGCCTACGGCGGCAAGCGCAAGATCCACTGGTGCGAGCTGTACATGGGCGAGAAGGCCGCCGGCCTGTACAACGGCGACTACTTCCCCGAAGAAACCAAGGAGGCGATGAAGGACCTGGTCGTCTCCATCAAGGGCCCGCTCACCACCCCTGTCGGCGGCGGCTTCCGCTCGCTCAACGTGGCGCTGCGGCAGGATCTCGATCTGTACGCCTGTGTGCGCCCCGTGCGCCACTACCCCGGCGTCCCCTCGCCGCTGAAGAAGCCCGAGGACGTCGACGTCGTGATCTTCCGTGAGAACACGGAAGACGTCTATGCCGGCATCGAGTACCAGTCCGGCACCGAGGAGAACAAGAAGCTCGCCAGGTTCCTGCGCGAGGAAATGGGCGCCGATTTCTTCGAGGACGCCGGCCTGGGCGTCAAGCCGATCAGCCCGTTCGGCTCCAAGCGCCTGATCCGCAAGGCGATCCAGTACGCCATCGACAACAACCGCGAGAGCGTGACGCTGGTCCACAAGGGCAACATCATGAAGTTCACCGAGGGTGCCTTCCGCACCTGGGGATATGAACTGGCCCGCGAGGAGTTCCCGGATCAAACCATCACCGAGGAAGAGCTCTACTCCACCTACGGCGGCAAGCGGCCGGAAGGCAAGGTGGTCATCAAGGACCGCATCGCCGACATCATCTTCCAGCTGATGCTGCTGCGTCCGAACGAGTTCGACGTGCTGGCCACCATGAACCTGAACGGCGACTACCTCTCCGATGCGGTCGCCGCCGAGGTGGGCGGCGTCGGCATCGCGCCGGGCGCCAACATCTCCGACACCGTTGCGGTATTCGAGGCCACCCACGGCACGGCGCCCAAGTACGCCAACCAGGACAAGGTGAACCCGGGCTCGCTGCTGTTCTCGGGCGTGATGATGCTCGAGCACATCGGCTGGAAGGAAGCGGCCGAACTGATCACCGTTGCCTATGGCGAGGTGGTGAGCAAGAAGATCGTCACCTACGACTTCGCCCGTCAGATCGACGACGCCAATGAGGTTTCCACCTCCGGTTTTGCCAATGCCGTGATCGACCAGATCAACGGCGACCTGGACGTCGCCAAGTACCGTCGGCAGGACCAGCAGCGGCAGGCCGCCCTCGAGCAGGACCGCAAGGAGCGCGAGCGGCGCCGGGTGCTGGCACCGCTGGAGGAGATGATCGCCTCCGGCCGCATCCCGCATCTGGTCCGCGACCTGATGAACCCCAAGCCGGTATCGGTGCCGGGCGATACCACCGTCGAGGATGCCATGCACCTGATGCGCGACAAAGGCATCTCCTCGGTCTTCGTGCAGCCCGGCAGCGACGGCCAGTGGGGCATCATGACCCAGCGCGACGTGCTGGCCCGCATCGTCCAGCCGAGCCGGCGGCCGAATACCGTCAAGGTGTCCGAGGTCTGCACCAAGCCGCTGATCACGGTGCCGGAGGACATGACGCTGCACGATTGCGCCGCCAAGATGGCCTCGTCCAACATCCGCCGGGTGGCGGTGGTGGATGCCAACGGCGAGCCGATCGGCATCATCAGCGATACCGACATCTTCGCCAGCGTCGAGCACTTCGGTCTGCCCGAGTAAACGCCCGCAGCGCAACTCACGACGGCCGGGTGCGCAAGCATCCGGCCATTTTTGTTGGCTGCCGTCGCACCTGGCGCGACAGAACAGCATGGTTAAGGAGACTACGATGACGACCGGCAAGCACGATGTTCCGCTCAAGGACGACATCCGCCAGCTTGGCCGACTGTTGGGCGAAACGCTGCGCGAGCAGGGCGGCGACGAGCTGTTCTGGACGGTGGAGTCGATCCGGCAGCTTGCCAAGGAAGCGCGCGCCGGCCGCCCGGGCGCCCGAGCGGCGCTGGAACAGCGGCTTGCCGAGCTCGACGACGCGCTGATCATGCCGGTGGCGCGGGCCTTCAGCCATTTCCTCAACCTCGCCAACATCGCCGAGCAGCACCATCGCGTGCGGCGTTCGCGCGCCTACCAGCGCGAACCGGAAGCGCCGCCGCTGCGCGGCTCGCTGGCGGAGGCCTTTCCGCGACTGGCCGAGCAGGTCTATCCAGAACGCTTATACGAAGCGGTCTGCAACCTGCAGATTGGCTTGGTGCTGACGGCCCACCCCACCGAGGTCAGCCGCCGCACGTTGCTGCAGAAATACAGTCGCATCGCCGACCTGCTGGCGTTCCAGGATCGTCCCGACCTCACGCCTGCGGAGGCGGAAGAAACCGAGCAGGCGCTCAAGCGCGAGATCACGGCCGCCTGGTTCACGGACGAGATCCGCCAGCGCCGGCCGACCCCGGTGGACGAAGCCCGCTGGGGCTTCGCGGTGGTCGAACACACCCTGTGGGACACCATCCCCCGCTACGCCCGTTCGCTCGACAAACTGCTGCAGCGGCATACCGGCCGGCGGCTGCCGCTGGAGGTTGCCCCCATCCGCTTCGGTTCCTGGATGGGCGGCGACCGCGACGGCAATCCCAGGGTCACGGCCCGCGTCACCCGCGAGGTCTGTCTGCTGGCGCGCTGGCAGGCGGCGGCCCTGTATCTGCAGGAAGTCGAGCAGCTCATCCCGGAGCTGTCGCTGCAGTGCGCCGATCCCGACCTGCGCGCCAAGGTCGGCGACGCCTGGGAACCGTATCGGGTCATGCTGAAGCGGGTGCGGGCACGCCTGCGGCTGACCCTGCGCTGGCTCGAAGGCGAGCTGGAAGGGCGGCGCAGCCCTCCGGGCGAGGCCTACCTGGATTACGACGAACTGGCACGCCCGCTGCTGGACTGCTACTACTCGCTGCAGCGCTGCGGCGCCGGCATCGTCGCCGAAGGCCGGCTGCTCGACCTGCTGCGGCGACTGGCCTGCTTCCGCCTGACGCTGATGCAGCTGGACATTCGCCAGGAAGCCGGTCGCCACACCGCGGTACTGGACGCCATCACCCAGGCGCTGGGGCTCGGCTCCTACGCTGCCTGGGACGAGGAACAACGGCAGGCCTTCCTGGTCGCCGAGCTGGAGAGCCCGCGGCCGCTGATCCCGCGCGATTTCCAGGCTTCGGAGGAAGTACGGGAATGCCTCGATACTTTCCGCGCCATCGCCGAAGCCGGTCCCGACTCGCTGGGCGCCTACGTCATCTCCATGGCATCGACGCCGTCCGACATCCTCGCCGTCGAGCTGCTGCAAAAGGAGATGGGTGTCCGCGAGCCGTTGCGGGTGGTGCCGCTGTTCGAGACCCTCAAGGACCTGGAAGGCGCCACCGCCTGCCTGGAGCAGCTGCTGGCCATCCCCTGGTACCGCCAGCGCATCCAGGGCCATCAGGAAGTGATGATCGGCTATTCCGACTCCGGCAAGGACGCCGGCCACCTGACCGCCGCCTGGGCCCTGTACCAGACCCAGGAGCAACTGGTGGCGGCCGCCCGGCGGACCGGGATCCGGCTCACCCTGTTCCACGGCCGCGGCGGCAGCATCGGCCGCGGCGGCGGCCCGACCCACGCCGCCATCCTCTCGCAGCCGCCGGGTTCGGTCGACGGCACCATCCGGGTCACCGAGCAGGGCGAGGTCATCCAGGCCAAGTTCGGCATGCAGGGCATCGCCCTGCGCAACCTCGAGCTGTATACCACCGCGGTGCTGGAAGCCTCCCTGCTGCCGCCGGCCGGCGCTCGCCGGGAATGGCGCGAGGAAATGGACCGGCTGTCGGCGGTGGCGGTCGCCGAATACCGGCGCGTGGTACGCGAGACCCCGGGCTTCGTCGAGTATTTCCGCGCAACCACCCCGGAGCAGGAGATCGCGGGGCTGACCATCGGCAGTCGCCCGGCCCGCCGCCGCACCGGTGGCGGCATCGAGACGCTGCGGGCCATCCCCTGGGTATTCAGCTGGACCCAGACCCGGCTGCTGCTGCCCGCCTGGCTGGGGGTGGGCGAAGCGCTGACGGCGGCTCTGGAAGCCGGCCGCAAGCGGCAGCTGCAGGCCATGTTCCGCGACTGGCCGTTCTTCCGCGCCTTCCTCGACATGGTGGAAATGGTGCTGGCCAAGGGCGATCCGGACGTCGCCGCCCAGTACGACCGGCGCCTGGTGCCGGAGCAGCTGCAGTGGCTCGGCGATGCCCTGCGGACGCGCTTCAACAAGACGCTGGAGGCGGTATTGACGGTCACCGGCCACGACCGGCCGCTGGCCGGCTTCCCCGTCGTGCGCCGCTCGGTGGATGTCCGCAACCCTTACGTCGACCCGCTCAACCTGCTGCAGGTGGAACTGCTTCACCGCGTCCGCCACGGCGGCGAGGAGAATCTGCGCAAGGCGCTGATGGTGGTCATCAACGGCATCGCCGCCGGGATGCGCAATACCGGATAAAGCGTCGCCGTCCGCGGCGGCAGGCGCTAGACTTCGCAGCTCGGCCAACTATAGACGACAGACCATGTCCAACTACCAGCACGACTTCATCCGCTTCGCGATCGATCGCGAGGTGCTGCGCTTCGGCGAGTTCACCCTTAAGTCCGGCCGCGTGAGCCCCTACTTTTTCAATGCCGGGCTGTTCAACACCGGCAGCGCCCTGGCCGAACTCGGGCGCTTCTACGCGCAGGCGGTCATGACCTCGGGGCTGGCGTTCGACATGGTGTTCGGGCCGGCCTACAAGGGCATTCCGCTTGCCGCGACACTAGCGATCGCGCTGGCCGATCAGCACGGCCGCGACGTGCCGTTCGCCTTCAACCGCAAGGAGGCCAAGGACCACGGCGAGGGCGGAGTGGTGGTCGGCGCGCCGCTGCGCGGCCGGGTGCTGGTGGTGGACGACGTGATCTCGGCCGGCACCTCGGTGCGCGAATCGGTGGAGCTGATTACCGCCGCCGGCGCCTCGCTGGCCGGTGTTGCCATCGCGCTCGACCGCCAGGAGCGCGGCCTGGGCGAGCTGTCGGCGGTGCAGGAAGTAGAGCAGCGCTTCGGCGTGCCGGTGGTCAGCATCGCCAACCTGGACACCCTGGTCCGCTACCTGGAGCAGCAGGGCGGACACGACAGCGAGCTTGCGGCGATGCGCGCGTATCGCGCCCGCTACGGTGCCGGCTGACCAACGTAAGAGGATCGCAACGCCATGCTCTGGCCGCTGCCGAAACTGGAACCCAGCCGTCCGCTGAAGCGCATCGCCCTGCTGACCAGCGGCGGCGATGCCCCCGGCATGAACGCGGCGGTGCGGGCCATCGTACGTACCGCGCTGGAACGCAACATCGAGGTGTTTGGCGTCCAGAAAGGCTACAGCGGCCTCGTGCATGGCAAGTTCGAGCCGATGGACCGCTCCTCGGTGGCCAACATCCTCCACCGCGGCGGCACCATTCTGAAGACCGACCGCTGCGACGAGTTCAGGCAGCTCGAGGTGCGCGCTCGAGTGGCCGAGACGCTGCGCGCGCGCGGCATCGACGCCCTGGCCGTCATCGGCGGTGACGGTTCGCTGGCCGGCGCCCACCTGCTGGAGCAGGAAACCGGGCTGCCGGTAATCGGCGTGCCGGGCACCATCGACAACGACGTCTACGGCACCGAAGACACCATCGGCTTCGACACCGCCGTCAACACCGCGCTGGAGGCCATCGACCGCATCCGCGACACGGCCACGTCGCACGAGCGGGTGTTCCTCGTCGAAGTCATGGGCCGCAGCGCCGGCTTCATCGCAGCCGCGGTCGGCATCGCCGGCGGCGCTGAGGTCGTGCTGGTACCCGACTCGGCGGTCGAGCTGGCCGACATCTGCCACACCCTGCGCGAGAGCGAGCGGCGCGGCAAGTTCAGCAGCCTCATCGTGGTGGCGGAAGGCGACGATCCGAACCGCACCCCGCGGCTGGCCGCCGCGCTCGGCGACCTCGGGTTCCAGGCCCGTGCCGCCATCCTCGGCCACATCCAGCGCGGCGGCACGCCGAGCGGCCACGACCGGGTGCTGGCATCGGTGCTCGGCGCCTCGGCGGTCGATCACCTGCTGGCCGGCTATTCCGACATCATGCTCGGCGTGCGTGCCGGCGAAATCGTGCGCGTTCCCCTGGCCGACATCCGCCGCAAGAAGGCCATGTCGAACGACTACATTCGGCTCGCACAGACCCTGGCGACCTGAAGGAGCGGCAATGGCCGCGCTGCCGGTCCGGGGCGGCGCAAGACCATGGAAAGCGGCGGCCTGTTAGCCGCGGATCAGCGTGCCGACCCCGGCGTCGGTGAACAGTTCCAGCAGCACGGCGTGCTCGACCCGACCGTCGATGATGTGCACGTCCCGCACACCGCCCTGCACCGCATCCAGCGCGCAGCCGATCTTCGGCAGCATGCCGCCGTAGATCGTGCCGTCGGCGATCAGCGCCTGCACCCGCTCGGCATCCAGCCCGGTCAGCAGCCTGCCCTCCTTGTCCAGCACGCCCGGGGTATTGGTGAGCAGGATCAGCTTCTCGGCCTGCAGCACCTCGGCCAGCTTGCCCGCCACCAGATCGGCGTTGATGTTGTAGGAGCGGCCGTCCTCGCCCACGCCGATCGGCGCGATCACCGGGATGAAGTCACTGCGGTCCAGCATCTGTACCACCGAAGCGTCGATCGCCTCGACCTCGCCGACATAGCCGATGTCGATCTGCTCGCTCGGATCCGCGGCATCCGGCCTGCGCACGGTCATCTTGCGGGCCCGGATCAGGTTGCCGTCCTTGCCGGTCAGGCCGATCGCGCGACCGCCCTTGCTGTTGATCAGATTGACGATTTCCTTGTTGACCGAGCCGCCGAGCACCATCTCCACCACGTCCATGGTCTCGGCATCGGTCACCCGCATGCCGGCGACGAAGCGGCTCTCCTTGCCGATCCGCTCCAGCAGCTTGCCGATCTGCGGCCCGCCGCCGTGCACCACCACCGGATTCACGCCGACCAGCTTCATCAGCACGATGTCGCGCGCGAAGCTGTGCTTGAGGTGCTCCTCGGTCATGGCGTTGCCGCCGTACTTGACGACCACGGTCTTGCCGCGGAAACGCTGGATATAGGGCAGCGCCTCGATCAGAACATGGGCAACTTGGGTAGCGGGCGTAGCAGTCATGGGCGGATTACCTGGCCGGGTCAGGAGAGCGGGGGATTCTAGCAGAAGCGCGCCGGAGCACGGATAGCACGGGCGGCTTCAGAACGGCAGCGGCAGGTCCGGCCTGATCGCCAGCAGCTGCCGGCGAAAGACCTCCTGGATCCGGCCCAGCGCGGCCTCGCTGTCGGCTTCGAAGCGCAGGACCAGGCAGGGCTGGGTATTGGAGGCGCGGACCAGTCCCCAACCGTCGTCCAGATCGACCCGGATGCCGTCCACGGTGGTCAGGCGGGCGTGCCGGAAGTGCTTGATGAAGCCATCGCCAAGGGCGTCCATGATCCGTTCCGCCTCGCCGGGGGCGAGATCGATACGGATTTCCGGCGTGCTGAGCGCATCCGGCAGCCCGGCGAACATCGCGACGCTGCTGCGCTGTCCGCCGGAGAGGATCTCCAGCATCCGGGCGCCGGCGTAAATGGCATCGTCAAAGCCATACCAGCGGTCGTTCAGGAAGATGTGCCCGCTCATATCGCCGCCGAGCGGCGCGGCGACCTCGCGCATCTTGCTGCGAATCATGGAGTGACCGCTTTTCCACATCAGGGGCACCCCGCCGAGCTCGGTGACGTACTCCGCCAGCTTCGCCGAGCACTTGACGTCGAACACCACATGGCCGCCGGGGCGGCGGCGCAGCACGTCGCGCGCGAACAGCATGAGCTGGCGATCGGGCCAGATAATATCGCCGCGGGCATCGACCACCCCCAGGCGGTCGCCATCGCCATCGAAGGCCAGGCCCAGATCGGCGCGCTGCAGCCGTACCTGCTCGATCAGCGCCTCGAGGTTGGCCGGACTGGCGGGATCCGGATGGTGGTTGGGGAAACTGCCGTCGACCTCGCAGAACAGCTCTTCCACCTCGCAGCCCAAGGCCCGGAACACCTGTGGCGCCACCGCGCCGGCAACGCCGTTGCCGCAATCGACGACGATCCGCAGCGGCCGATGCAGGCTCACATCGGCGCTGACGCGGTCGATGTAGTCGGCAATCACGGCGGCGCTGCGGACGCTGCCCTTGCCGTCGATGAAATCGCCGCGGGCGGCGCGCTGGCCGAGACGCTGGATCTCCTCGCCGGACAGGGAACGGCCATCGACCACGATCTTCAGGCCATTGTAGTGACGGGGATTGTGGCTGCCGGTGACCATGACGCCGGCGCCGGTGCCGAGGTGATAGGTGGCAAAATGCATCAACGGGGTCGGCACCTGGCCGATATCCAGCACCTGCCGGCCTCCTGCCACCAGGCCGTCGATCAGCGCCCGAGCCAATTCCGGGCTGGAGAGGCGGCCGTCGCGGGCGACCACGATCTGCTCCTGGCCGGCGGCGGCCGCCTCGGTCGCGATCGCGCGCCCGAGCGCATGGACGACACTGCCGTCCAAGCCCTCGCCGACGATACCTCGCACGTCATAGGCACGCAGGATGCCGGGATCGATGTGGATGCCGGCCCCAGCAGCCTGAGAGGTTCCCGCCATGCTCTCCAACTCCTCCGGTTTGACATCGCTGCCCGTGACGATGCCTGCGGCTCGCACGGGCGCAGCAGGCGCGGTGCCGGTCAGTCCGGCCGCTAGCCGGCAAACGATGGCTGTCGGCAGAGTTTAAGCCATTGCCCGCTGCTGCCCGCCATAGCCGCGCCGCCGGTCGTCGGCTGCGACAGCCGACCCATGCGCATTCATAACCGTTCCGGCAAGCCGGTGCCGACGGCGATGCCATGCTCCCGTGGCCATTAAGGCGCCAGGCGGCCGATTCAATAGCGCTCGCCGGCACGCCGCCGGTCACAGCGTTCCGGTATGTCCGAACCCGCCCTCGCCGCGCTCCGTTTCGGAGCTGAACGCATCCACATACCTGAAGGCAACCTGAACCACAGGCATGAAAAGCAGCTGGGCGATCCTGGCGCCGGGCTCGACGACATATGCCTCGCTGCCATCGTTGGCCAGGATTACGCCGATCTCGCCGTGATAATCAGCATCGACGACACCGCAGCCCTGGGCGACCCGTATGCCGTGCTTCAACGACAGCCCGGACCGTGACGCCACGATCGCAACCAGGCCGGGATCCTGGATGTTGATCGCGATTCCGGTGGGAAACAGACGCCGCTCCTGGGGCTCGAGGGTTACCGGCGCATCGATGCAGGCCCGCAGGTCGATCCCTGCAGCACCCGGTGTCGCGTAGTCGGGCAGGGCGACGGCATCCCCCAGCAGCGGATTGACGACCTTCGCCTCGATCAGTCTTCTCACGGCGTCCCCCAGGTTTACCGTTGATGAAACACGCAATAGCCAGCCAGGCGCCCTGCATCGCCGGCAGTACCGTCAAGCCGATGAACGCAGCGGGTTTCTGCGCGCTGGTCCCGGGCGACCGGCCGGAAACGGCCGCGGCAGCGGCTCAGGCCGGATGCTTGGCGCGATAACGCTCGGCGATCAGCCGGACCAACTGCCTTGCCAGCGCATCCTTGTCCTGGCGGCCGAGACTGGCCTGGCCGTCATGCCAGAACACTTCGAGCGCATTGTCGGCGGTGTCGAACCCGGTTTCGCCGCCGACCCAGTTGGCGGCGATCATGTCGAGCTTCTTGCGAGCCAGCTTGTCGCGGGCATGCGCCGCCAGGTCGTCGGTTTCCGCGGCAAAGCCGACCGTGAACGGCGGCGACGGCAAGGCCGCGACCGATTGCAGGATGTCTTCCGTGCGTTCCAGGGTCAGCGTCAGCCCATCGGCGTTCTTCTTGATCTTGGACGGCGCGATCTGACTCGGCCGGTAGTCGGCCACCGCCGCCGCGCCGATGAAGATATCGGCCCGCTCCACCTGCTGCATGACCGCCCGGTACATCTCGGCGGCACTGGTGACGTCGATGCGCTCGACACCGGCCGGTGTCGACAGCGAGCTCGGACCGGCCACCAGCACCACCTGCGCGCCTGCCGCGCGCGCCGCGGCAGCGACGGCGAAGCCCATGCGGCCGGAACTGCGGTTGCCGATGAACCGCACCGGATCGATGGCCTCCCGGGTCGGCCCGGCGGTCACCAGCACCACCTGCCCGGCCAGCGGGCGATCCTGCGGCTCACTGAGTGCCTGGACGATCTCCAGCGGCTCCAGCATGCGCCCCTCGCCCACTTCGCCGCAGGCCTGCCCGCCGCTGCCCGGCCCCAGCAACCGTATGCCACGGCGGTCAAGCAAGGCGGCGTTGTCGCGGGTGGCGGGGTTCTGCCACATCAGGCGGTTCATGGCCGGCGCCAGCACGATGGGCGCATCGGTGGCCAGGCAGAGCGTGGTCAGCAGATCATCGGCCAGGCCATGCGCCAGTCGCGCCATGAAATCGGCGCTGGCCGGCGCGACCAGCACCAGGTCCGCCCAGCGCGCCAGCTCGATGTGGCCCATGGCCGCTTCCGCCGCCGGATCGAGCAGGTCGAGATGCACCGGATTGCCGGACAGCGCCTGGAAGGTGAGCGGGCCGACGAACTGCGTGGCCGCTGCTGTCATGACCACGCGTACCTCGGCGCCGGCATCCTGCAGCCGGCGGGTGAGATCGGCGCTCTTGTAGGCAGCGATGCCGCCGGTGACGCCTAGGACGATCTTGCGATGGGTAAGTACGTTCATGGGCGGGTAGATCTCGGTTGGCGACAGGGTAGCGCAAAGGCCGGGGGCGGCAAAGCCGGCCATGTCTCCTGCTATACATAAGGGGGACGATTCGACGGACGGAGTGCCTATGGCGATCACGGACTGGCCGCCGGAGGAGCGGCCGCGGGAGAAGCTGCTGGCGCGCGGACCGCAGAGTCTGTCGGATGCCGAGCTGCTGGCGATCTTTCTGCGCACCGGCCTGCAGGGAATCACGGCGGTGGACCTGGCCCGCCGGCTGCTGGCCGAATTCGGCGGCCTGCGCCAGCTGCTGGAGGCGGATCTGTCGGCCTTCAGTGCCCACAAGGGACTGGGACCGGCCAAGTACGCACAGCTGCAGGCGGCACTGGAGATGGCCCGTCGCCATCTCTGGGAACGGCTGCAGCGCGGCGATCCGCTTGGCAGTCCGGAGGAGACCCGCCGCTTCCTGCTCGCGCGGCTGCGCGATTACCCGCATGAGGTCTTCGCCTGCCTGCTGCTGGACAACCGCCACCGGGTGATCGCCTTCGAAGAGCTGTTCCGTGGCACCATCGACGCCGCCAGCGTCTATCCCCGGGAAGTGGTGAAGCTGGCGCTGACGCGCAACGCCGCTGCCCTGATCGTGGCGCACAATCATCCGTCCGGCGTCGCCGAACCCTCCCGTGCCGACGAGCTTCTGACCCGCCGCCTGCGCGACGCATTGGCGCTGGTCGACATCCGGCTGCTGGATCATTTCGTGATCGGCGACGGCGAGGCGGTGTCGTTCGCGGAACGCGGCCTGCTGTAGCAAAGGCGTATTCGTCCCGTGCCGCTGGACGCCCGTCATCCGGCATGCGCAAGGCAGTAGGCCAGGAACCGCTCAACCCCTTCGGAGCGGTATTTCTGCCGGTGCAACAGGATGTGGAAACGGCGGCTCAGGCGCAGGAACGGGGTAGGCAGCAGCACCAGGGTCCGGCGCTCGAGCGCTTCCTGCAGGGCGATCATGGGCAGGCAGGAAATGCCCATGCCGGCTTCTACCGCGCGCTTGATGGCTTCGGTATCGCCCAGCTCCAGAGTCAGTGGCATGGTGCCAAGCTGCGCTTCCAGCAGCTGCTCGACCACATCCCGCGTGCCGGAACCTCGCTCGCGCAGGATCCAGCCATGGCGGCGCAGATCGGCCGGTTCGACCGCCGGCAGTCGGGCAAGCGGATGATCCGGTGCCGCACAGACGGCCAGTGCGTCGGTCCGCCAGGCGATGGTCTCGATATCCGGATCCAGGCAGGGGCCCTCGACGAAGCCAAGGTCGATCTCGAAGCGCCGCACCGCCTCCATCACTTCCCAGGTGTTGCCAACCTCCAGGCGGAAGCGGCTGCCCGGAGCTTCCGCCAGGAAAGCCGCCATCAGGCGCGGCAACACATAGTTGCCGATGGTGGAACTGGCTCCCAGCCGCAGATCGGCGGCGCTGCGGTCGGGTAGCAGCAGCTGCTCCAATTCCTGAGCCCGCTCCACCAGCTCGGCTGCTTTCGGATACAGGCGGCGGCCGGCCTGCACTCCACCGGCCTGCTGCCGCCGCAGGCGGTGGATGCGGTCATCCGACTCGACAACCTGCTGCTTGCCATGGCGATGGCGGCACTGGGACTCGGGACTCAGGTCGGCGCCATCCGGCAGGCCGGGCTCAAGCCGATCCTGCTGGCGGGCACGCTGTTCGCTTTCCTGACCGTCGGCGGCTATGGGATCAATCGGCTGGTAATGCTGGTGCTGTAGCGGGCACGCGAGCCGGCGGCAAAACCACCCCCCAGGTACGGCGGTTGCCGCCGTACCTGGGAAGAGGTCATCAGCTCTAGGCCGACATGGCCGCCTGCAGCTTCTTCATGGCGTTCTTTTCGAGCTGGCGGATGCGCTCGGCAGAGACGTGGTAATCGTCGGCGAGCTCCTGCAGCGACGACTTCTGCTCTCCCAGCCAGCGGCGAGTAACGATGTCACGGGAACGCTCGTCCAGGGTCTGCAGAGCCTGCTGCAGGGCCTGCGACTGCTGGCTGCGCCAGTCGTCGTCCTCGATCTGGGCGGCCGGATCCAGCACATCGCTTTCGAGGTAGGCAGCCGGGGCGCGGATCACGCTGTCCTCGTCATCCTCGTCCGGACGGGCTTCGAAACCGATGTCCTGGCCGGACAGCCGCGACTCCATTTCCAGTACGGTTTCCGGCTTCACGTTCAGATCGGCGGCAACCGCCTGTACTTCCTCGTGGCTGAGCCAGCCCAGCCGCTTCTTGCGCCCGCGCAGATTGAAGAACAGCTTGCGCTGCGCCTTGGTGGTCGCCACTTTGACAATACGCCAGTTGCGCAGGATGAACTCGTGGATCTCGGCGCGGATCCAGTGCACGGCGAACGAGACCAGCCGGACCTTGACGTCCGGATCGAAGCGCTTGACGGCCTTCATCAGGCCGATATTGCCTTCTTGGATCAGATCAGCCAGCGGCAGGCCGTAGCCGGTGTAACTGCGAGCGATGTGGACGACGAAGCGCAGATGAGACATCACGAGCTGGCGCGCCGCTTCCAGATTGCCTTCCTGGCGATAACTGACCGCGAGATCGTATTCGTCCTCGGCGCTCAGCATGGGAACACGATTGACGGCATGGATGTAGGCTTCTTCGCTGCCTACCTGGAGCGGCAGGGCAGACGTCTGAGCGGTCACGAAGGCGGAACGACTATCCATGTGACACCCCTTTCCTTGGCTGCTTTTCACCTCGGGCATCGCGCTGGTGCGGATTCCGGCGAGGCTTGCATCGGTGGCGCCCGACCCTGCAGGCGCGGGGAAGCTGCCCTCTCCTTGGCTGCCTGTTCGGCACCGCTTCCCTGGGCGAAAGCATAGCCAGACGCCGGTCCTGTGCGGAACCGGGGAATACCCGGTCGGCGCCCTAGGGCGCCCCCCAGAAACCCAGGCTGGACAAGCGTTTTAGGCCGATTCTCATGCGCCGCGCCGTCGCCGATCGGCAACAGGCAGACGCCTTCAGCGCGGCTCGATGGCGCGCAAATGGCGGCCGACGGCAAGCCGCGAACCGGCCAGCCCGAGCACCACCCCGGCTGCCAGCAGCCAGGCGACGCCGTCCATCCCCAGGCCCTGTACCAGCAGGGCGCTGCCATAGGAAGCGGCAAGCGCGGTAGCCGGGCCGCGCAGCAGCAGCAGCGCGGTCTCGACCAGCAGCAGTGCCAGGACGCCGCCGAGCAGGCCGTACCAGCAGCCTTCGTACAGGAACGGCCGCCGGATGAACGCGTCCGTGCCACCCAGCAGCTTGATGATCACCAGCTCCTCGCGGCGGCTCTCGATGGCCATGCGGATGGTATTGCCGACCACCAGAATCACGGCGATGCCGAGCATGGCGGCGATCACCAGCGTGCCCCGCCGGGCCAGCTCCACCACGCTGGCCAGCCGCTGCAGCCAGGCCTGATCGAGCTGTACCAGATCGGCGTCCGGCAGCGCTTCCAGCCGCTCGGCCAAGGCCGCGGCGGCCTCGGGGTCGGCGCCGGCAGCCGGCTGCACCAGCAGTACGGCCGGCAGCGGATTGCTGTCGAGCAGGGCCAGCGCATCCTGCATGCCCGAGACCGCCCGCAGCTCCTCCAGCGCCTGCTCAGGAGTGATCAGCGTGGCCGCGGCGATGTCCGGATCCTGCTCGAGAGTAGCTGCCAGCGCCCGATAGCGGTCAGGCGCGACGTCCGTCTTGAGGAACACCGACAGCCGCGCATCCGCCTCCCAACCGGCCGTCACGCCCTGCAGATTGGCCAGCAGCAGCAGAAACCCCGCCGGCAGCGCCAGCGCCACGCCCAGCACCGCGGCCGTCATCAGGCTCGCCAGCGGCGTCCGGTACAACCGGCCGAGCGCGCCGACCAGGGCGCGACCATGGGCGCTGACGTAGGCATTCGCCGCCCGACGCAGGCGGCTCGGTGGCCGGCGCGCGGCGACCTCGGCCATCAGGCGGCCTCCGCCGGGATGTCGTCCACCAGCCGGCCGCGCTCCAGCGTGATCACGCGCTGCCCCAGCCGCTCGATCAGGCCGATGTCGTGGCTGGCGATGACCACGGTCACGCCGACCCGCTGGAAGTCCCGGAACAGCTGCATGATCTCCCAGGAGAGCGCAGGATCGAGGTTGCCGGTCGGCTCGTCGGCGACCAGGATCGGCGGCCGGCTCACCTCGGCGCGGGCGATGCCGACCCGCTGCTGCTCACCGCCCGAAAGCGTCACCGGATAAACGCGCTCGCGATCGAGCAGGCCCACCTTGTCGAGTGCCGCCCGCACCCGCCGGCCGATTTCCAGAGGCGATACGCCGGCAATCACCAGCGGCAGCGCGACGTTGTCGTAAACGGTGCGGTCGTGCAGCAGCCGGTAGTCCTGGAAGATCATGCCGATGCGCCGGCGCAGCTGCGGGATGAGGCCGCGCCGCAGCCGCACGAGGTTGAGCCCGGCGACCAGCACCTGGCCGTTGGACGGCCGCTCCAGCAGCGGAATCAGCCGCAGCAGCGTGCTCTTGCCGGCGCCCGAGTGACCGGTGATGAACACCATCTCGCCGCGGCGGATGTGCAGATTGATACCGCGCAGGGCTTCGTAGCCGTTCGGGTAACGCTTGCTGACGCTGTCGAAGCGGATCATGCGGCTGGCTGTTGATCTTCTGCGGCTACTGGCCTGTGGGCTGATCCAGCAGCGCGGCGACGAACTCGCCGGCATCGAACGGCCGCAGGTCCTCGGCACCCTCACCGACGCCGATGAAGCGGATCGGCAGCTTGAGCGCATCGGCGATGGCGAAGATCACGCCACCCTTGGCGGTGCCGTCGAGCTTGGTGAGCACGATGCCATCGAGGTCGATCGCCTCGTGGAACTTCTTCGCCTGGTTGAGCGCGTTCTGGCCGGTGCTGGCATCCAGCACCAGCAGCGTCTCGTGCGGTGCCTCCGGATCGAGCTTGGTCAGCACCCGCTTGACCTTCTTGAGCTCCTCCATGAGATTGGCCTGGGTGTGCAGGCGACCGGCGGTGTCGGCGATCAGCAGGTCGCCCCCGCGGGATTTGGCGGCCTGCAGGGCATCGAAAATCACCGAGGCCGAATCGGCGCCGGTGTGCTGGGCGATCACCGGGATGCCGCTGCGCTCGCCCCAGGCCTGCAGCTGCTCGATGGCCGCGGCGCGGAAGGTGTCGCCGGCGGCCAGCATCACCGAGCGGCCCTCGTCCTTGTAGCGGCGCGCCAGCTTGCCGATGGTGGTGGTCTTGCCGGCGCCGTTGACGCCGACTACCAGGATCACGTACGGCTTGCGAGCCGGGTCGATGACCAGCGGTGCGCTGACCGGCGCCAGGATGTCCGCCATGTTGTCGCGCAGCGCCTCGAACAGCGCCTGGCTGTCGTTGAGCTGCCGGCGCGCCACCCGATCGGTGACGCCGCGCAGGATGCGGCCGGTTGCCTCGACGCCGACATCGGCCATCAAAAGCCTTGTCTCCAGCTCTTCCAGCAGTTCGTCGTCGAGCTGCTTCTTGCCGAGGAACAGGGTCGCCAGCCCCTCGGTCATGTCGGTCCGGGTGCGGCTCAGGCCGTCGCGCAGGCGCGCGAACCAGCCCTTCGGCCGGGCCGGTTCGGCTTCCGGCCCGGCCGGCTGCTCGGCGCTGGGCGCCGCCAGCTCGTCAGACGGCGCCTCGGGCACAGATTCCGGCGCCGGCGGCTCATCTACCGGCGGCTCCTCGACCTGCGCCGGCTCTTCCGGCAGAGCCTGATCGGCCTGCTCCGGCGTCGGCTCGCGCTCGGCGTCGCCGTCCTGGCCGGACTTGTTCCTCTTAAAGAAACCCCACATCGGCAGGTACCGTCCTTCTGGGTCTCGAACGATGCCGGTATCGTATCATCGCTGGCCTACGGAACTTAGGACTTCCCCCGCAGCACGAGGAATTCGCATGCGAGGCTTCCTGCAGATCATCCTGGTCTTGCTGCTGACGACCGCGGCGTCAGGGTTTGCCGCCGAGCGGCCGGAGATTCAAGAGTTCAAGCTCAAGAACGGCATGACCGTGATCGTGCGGCCGGACCACCGGGCTCCGGTGGTCGCCTCCATGGTCTGGTACAAGATCGGTTCCAGCTATGAACCGCAGGGCCTGACCGGCATCTCCCATGTCCTCGAGCACATGATGTTCAAGGGCACGACCCGTTATCCGGCCGGCGAGTTCTCCCGCATCATCGCCGCCAACGGCGGCCGCGAGAACGCCTTCACCAGCCGCGACTATACCGCTTACTTCCAGCAACTCTCGGCGGACCGGCTGCCGATCGCCCTGGAGCTGGAAGCAGACCGCATGCGCAATCTGCGCATCCAGGAAGCGGAATTCGAAAAGGAAGTGCAAGTGGTGATGGAGGAGCGGCGGCTGCGCACCGAGGACAATCCGGTGGCACTGGCCTGGGAGCGCTTCGGCACCGTCGCCTATCCGCTCAGCCCCTACCGCAATCCGGTAATCGGCTGGATGGAGGACCTCAAGGCCCTAACGGTGGCCGACCTGCGCCGCTGGTACCAGCAGTGGTACTCGCCCGGCAACGCCACCCTGGTGGTGGCCGGCGACGTCGAGCCGGAGACGGTGCGCCGGCTCGCCGAGCGCTATTTCGGCAGGATCCCGGCCCGCGCGGTACCGGAGCCGCAGCGGCCCATCGAGCTCGAGACCCCGGGCAGCCGGCGGCTCGAACTGTCGTTGCCCGCCGAGCTGCCGTATTTCGCCGTCAGCTACCAGGTACCGTCCATGGCGACAGCCTCCGAGGACTGGGAACCCTACGCGCTGACGGTGCTCGCCGGTGTGCTCGACGGCGGCGAGAGCGCCCGGCTGCCGGCCGAACTGGTCCGCGGCCGCGAGCTCGCCGCCGGCATCGGCGCCGACTATGGGGCAGTGGCCCGGCTGAGCAGCCAGTTCAGCATCAGCGGCTTCCCCGCCCGCGGCCGCACGCTGGAAGAGCTGGAAGCGGCGGTACTGGAACAGGTCGCGCGGGTGCGCGCCCAGGGCATTACCGCCGAGGAACTGGAACGGGCCAAGAACCAGATGATCGCCGACCACCTCTACCAGCTCGACTCGATCTTCTACCAGGCCATGCAGATCGGCCTGCTTGAGACCACCGGCATCGGCTGGCGCAAGCTGCTGGAATTCGAAGACCGCATCCGCGCCGTCACCGCCGAACAGGTCCAGCAGGTCGCGCGCCGCTACCTGAGCGAGCCGCGGCGGGCCATCCTCCACCTCAACCCGATCACTGGAGGCCGGCCATGATGCTGCCCCGTCACCTGCAGCTGCTACTGCTCGGCGCCCTGCTGCTGCCGGGACTGGCGGTGGCGGTGCCGCCCATTCAGCACTGGACGCTGGAGAACGGCACGCGAGTGTACTTCATCGAGAGCGACAGCCTGCCCATCGTCGACATCCGCCTCACCTTCGATGCCGCCAGCGCGCGTGACGGCGAACTGCCGGGGCTGGCACGGCTGACCAATGCGCTGCTGGACCAGGGCAATGCCGGACTGAGCGCCGACGAGATCGCCCGCCGGCTGGAGACGGTAGGCGCGCGGCTGTCGGGCGGCAGCGAACGCGACATGGCCTGGCTGCAGCTGCGCAGCCTCACCGAGCCGAAGGCGCTGGAGCAGGCGCTGGATACGCTCACACGGATCGTCGGCGCACCGGAGTTCCCGGTAGACGCTTTCGAGCGGCAGAAAGCGCGCATGCTGGTCGGCCTGCAGGCAGTCAAACAATCGCCGGATGCTCTGGGCGAGCGCGCCTTCTATCGCGCGCTTTACGGCGATCACCCGTATGCCAATCCGCCCGCCGGTACCGAGGAGAGCCTCGCGCGCATCTCGCGCCGCGACGTGATCGACTTCTACCGGCGCTACTACACGACCGGCAACGCGGTCATCGCCCTGGTCGGCGCCATCGACCGGGCCCAGGCGGAGGCACTAGCGGAACGGCTCAGCGCGGCGCTGCCAGCCGGCCCGGCGGCACCGCCGCTGCCGCCCGTCGCTCCCCTGCAGCAGGCCAGGGCCGAGCACATCCCGTTCCAGTCGGCGCAGACCCACATCATGGTCGGCCAGCCGGCCATCGGCCGGGACAGCGCCGACATCTATGCCTTCACGGTCGGCAACCACATTCTCGGCGGTGGCGGACTGGTGTCGCTGCTGACCTCGGCCATGCGCGATCGGCACGGGCTGTCGTATTCCACTTCCAGCGGTTTCGTCCCGTCGGCCAGGCCGGGGCCGTTCATCATCAGCACCCAGGTGCGCACGGAAAGCACCGCCGATGCCATCGAAGTGCTGCGTGATACCTTCATCAGCTTCCTGCGCGAGGGTCCGACCCGTCAGCAGCTGGATCTGGCGGTGCGCAACATCACCGGCGGCTATCCACTGAGCCTGGACAGCAATGCCGATCTGCTCGGCTATCTGTCCATGATCGGCTACTACGGCCTGCCGCTGGATTATCTGGAAACCTATCCGGAACGCATCGCCGCCGTCACCGCGGAGGAGGTACGGCAAGCCTTCCGACGCCATCTCGACCCCAACCGGCTGGTGACGGTGATGGTCGGGCCGCAGCCCGACCCGGCAACCGGCGCCGAGGCCACCGCCGCCGCGACCGCTCCTGCCGAATGAAACACCGTAGCAACCGGCTTCGCATCATCGCCGGCCGCTGGCGCGGCCGACCGCTCGTCTTCAGCAACGCCGAGGGGCTGCGGCCGACCGGCGACCGCATTCGCGAGACGCTGTTCAACTGGCTGCAGGCCTATGTGCCGGGCGCGCGCTGCCTGGACCTGTTCGCCGGCAGTGGCGCCCTGGGCCTGGAGGCGCTGTCGCGCGGCGCCGAGTCGGTGGTCTTCGTCGAGCGGGCGCGGCCGGCAGCGGACGCAATCCGCGCCAATCTCGCCAAGTTCGACGCCAGCGGCGGCCAGGTGCTGCAGGCGGACGCGCTGCGGTTTCTGCAAGGCCCGGCCGAGCGCTTCGACATCGTCTTCATTGACCCGCCGTTCGGGAGCGATATCATCGGCAGCTGCTGTGAACTGCTCGAACGGTGCGGCTGGCTCGCGCCCGGCGCCCTGATCTACATTGAGCAGGACCGCAGCAGGCCGGCACCGCAGCTGCAGGACAATTGGGCGCTGCACCGCCAGGCGCACGCCGGCCAAGTCGCCTATTACCTGGCGCGCCGCCAACAGGAAACAAGCTAAGGAAATATCATGCCCATCACCGCCATCTATCCGGGCACGTTTGACCCTCTCACCAAGGGCCACAGCGATCTGGTCGAGCGTGCAGCACCGCTGTTCGACACCCTGATCGTGGCGGTCGCTGCCTATCCGAACCCGAGCAAGAAGCCGGCGTTCACGGTGGAGGAGCGACTCGACCTGGCCCGACAGGTGCTCGGCCACCTGCCCAACGTGC
>JAJUFY010000289.1 GCA_029263635.1 Ectothiorhodospiraceae bacterium
CAGTGGGCGTTGACCATGTACTCCACCGAGTCGGCGATGATGTCGCGGCTGGGCAGCGAGTAGAGCATGCCGTCGTGGCCCATGGCGATGCCGTCGTCGACCGCGATGGTGTTGAATTCCTTGCCCACCCCGCCGGCCTTCTCGATCTCCTCGATCACCAGCTGGCCCATGTCCTTGAGGTGGACGTGGCCGGGCACGAACTGGGTGAAGGAGTTGGCGACCGCGATGATCGGCTTCTGAAAGTCGTCGTCCTTCATGCCGGTGGCGCGCCAGAGGGCGCGGGCGCCGGCCATGTTGCGGCCGAAGGTGGAAGTGCGTGAGCGGTAGCTGGGCATGTGTTCTGGTCCTCGTCGCGGCGCGGGGATAAGAGCCCGCAGCAGGCTTGCGAGGCTAGCATATTGGGTGGGGTGCGCGCAGGGGGTAGTGCTCGTGTGGGGCTGGGTTTGGCTGGCGACAGCATTCTTCTTACAGCGCGATGACTGCTGCTGTGCAGAGATTTCGGTTTGCAGGCTCCTTGGCGTGCGCGCCTGAGTGGCCTGTTGCGCCCTTCCGGGCCCTTGCTGTTGATTCGGATCCGCAGGAGCGGGTCCTCGCCCTGCGGGCCGCGACGCGGTCCTTGCTCGCCAAAGAATGATAAGCAAAAGACCGATTGGCGCGGCCAGTCGGGAGCGCCGGAGGCGACCCGCGAGATCTGGACAGGGCAATGGTCATGAGGGTGTCGCTCACGGCGCTGCCGTGTTGCGGACCAGCCCGTCGACGGACTGCGATGTCCCGTCGACGGGCCGTCAGGCGTTGCACCGGACGGTTTGCTGGTCCAGGGCCTGGCGTCCAGGTGGTTCGGTCGTTCGGGCTGGCCCCGATGCTAACTCCGCCTGGCTCTGCTGACCCATCGCGCAAGCTGGGGGTGCCGCGTCAGAACTCAAGAGGCCGGCCAGTACGTTTCGAGCGATGCGGGCGCCGGCCATTCCGCATATCGTATGCGCATGTTGAATGACAGCACCGCGCTCTCACCGGAATCCACCGGGCAGGCCGCCCGCATTCTGTTCACGCAGGCCCGGGCCGGCCGGGCACGGCGCGTGCTGCTGTTCGCCGGCGAGCGCGGCTGGGCGGTGGCGCAGGCGCAGGAAGCGCTGGGCGCGGCCGGGCTCGAGGCCGCTGCCGGCTGGCTCAGCGACAGTCCGCCAGCGGGCAGCGTGGCGGTGGCGCCCAGCCGGATCTCGCGCCTGCTGGGTCGCGAACTGCCGGCGCTGGTAGTGGATGCCTATGCCGGCTTCGATCCCGATGCCGTCGGCGCCGCGGTCGGCGCCCTGGCAGGGGGCGGGTTGCTGCTGCTGATCACGCCGCCGCTTGCCCAGTGGCGCGCCTACCCGGATCCGGAACATGCCCGCATCGCGGTGGCGCCGGGTGGACCGGAAGCGGTGAGCGGGCGGTTCCTGGGCCGGCTCGCCCGCGTGCTGCAGGCCAGCCCCGACGTCTATCGCGTCGAGCAGGGGGAGCCGCTGCCGGTGCTGCCCGCCGAGCTGCCGAGTCCGCCGCAGCGGTTGCCAGGTCCCTATGCCAGCGACGACCAGCGAGCCGCCGTTGCCGCCGTGCTCAAGGTAGCGCGCGGCCGCCGGCGCCGGCCGCTGGTGCTGGTCGCGGACCGGGGCCGCGGCAAGTCGGCCGCGTTCGGCATTGCCGCAGCCGAGCTGCTGCAGGGCGGGCCGGCGCAGATCCTGGTCACCGGCCCGCGGCGGGATGCCGTGCAGGCGGTTTTCGAGCATGCGGCCCGGCTGCTGCCGCAGGCCGAGCGGCAGGCGGATGTACTGCGGTGCGGGCAGGCCATGCTGCGTTTCGTCGCACCGGACGCCCTGGTTTCCGGCCTGCCGCCTGCCGATCTGCTGCTGGTGGACGAGGCCGCCGCCATCCCGCTGCCGCTGCTCGGGCGGCTGCTGCGCGCCTATTCCCGGATCGCTTTCGCGACCACGGTGCATGGCTACGAAGGCACCGGCCGCGGTTTCCTGCTGCGTTTCCGGGAAACCCTGGATGCCCAGGCGCCGGGCTGGCGGCTGCTGCGGCTGGAGGCGCCGGTGCGGTGGGCCCCGGGCGATCCGCTGGAGAGGCTTGGCTTCCGCCTGCTGCTGCTGGATGCGGAAGCGGTGCCGGCAGCGGCGGTGGCGGCGGCGACGCCGGAGACCGTGCGGACCGTTCAGCTGGACCGCGACGCGCTGGCTGAGGACGAGCCCCTGCTCGCCGAACTGTTCGGCCTGCTGCTGCAGGCGCACTACCGCACCCGGCCGTTCGACCTGCGCCACCTGCTCGACGGACCGAACGTCCAGATCTACGCCCAGCTGCAAGGCCGGCATGTGGTCGGCGCCGCGCTGGTGGCGCTGGAGGGCGGGCTGCCCGAGGCGATCGGTGAGGCGGTACGGCGCGGCGAGCGGCGGTTGCGCGGACATTTAATCCCCCAGTCGCTGGCCTTCCATGCCGGTGTCGCCGAAGGCGCGCAGTTGCGCTGCGCGCGGATCATGCGGCTGGCGGTGCATCCGGCCTGCCGGCGGCTGGGCCTCGGCAGTCAGCTGGTGGAGGCGGTGGCGGCTGCCGCGACAGCGGAGGGTGTCGATCTGCTCGGTTCCAGCTTTGGCGGCAACGTGCCGTTGCTGAGCTTCTGGCAGCACTGCGGGCTGGCGCCCGTGCGGGTGGGGATGACGCGCGAGGCCAGCAGCGGCGAGCATGCACTGATGATGCTGCGGGCGCTGAACGCCCAGGGCGCGGAGTTGCTGGAACACGCGCAGCGCGGATTCCGGCGGGATCTGCCGGCGCAGCTCGCCGAGCCGCTGCGCGGTCTGGAGCCGGCGTTGGCGGCACGGCTGCTGGCGGCGGCCGGCGGCGATCGCGCCCTGCCGGACGCCGTCGATGCCGGCCAGCTCGAGGCATTTGCGTTTGCCCGGCGCACTTACGCCGATACCGTCGGCGCGCTGCGGCGCCTGCTGCTCGCTGCAGTGTCCGGGGATCGGCCCTGGCAGGACCTGCCGGCTGCCGATCGAGCGCTGCTGGTTGCGAAGATCCTCCAGGGCCGCGACTGGAGCGAGCTTGGCCGGAACTGGGGGTTTTCCGGTCAGGCCGAAGCGACCGAGGCGCTTCGTCGCGCGGTTGCCCAGCTGCTCGATGGCCTGCATCGCCGCAGCGACCCCAGCGGTTCCTGAAGCGGCCTGTC
>JAJUFY010000309.1 GCA_029263635.1 Ectothiorhodospiraceae bacterium
CAGCCCGTCGATGGCCGCCAGCCGCTCGGTAGCATAGACCAGCAGTTCGTGCTCGTGGGCGGCGATCCTGTCCAGGCCGACCGACTCCACGTACTCGATGGCCGCGCCCAGTCCGATCACGCCGACGATGTTCGGCGTGCCGGCCTCGAAGCGCTGCGGCGGGTCGGCATACTCGGTCTTCTCGAAGCTGACCGAGCGGATCATGTCGCCGCCGCCCTGGTAAGGCCGCATCTCCATCAGGTGCGCCATCTTGCCGTACAGCACGCCGATGCCTGTCGGACCGTACAGCTTGTGGCCGGAGAACACATAGAAATCGGCATCCAGCGCCTGCACGTCGACCGCAAGATGCGGCACCGACTGCGCGCCATCCAGCAGCACCGGCACGCCCCGGGCGTGGGCATCACGGATGATCTCCTGCACCGGGTTCACTGTGCCCAGCGCGTTAGAGACATGCACCACGCTGACGATGCGGGTGCGCTCGGAGAGCAGCGCCCGGAACGCCTCCAGCTCGATCTCGCCGCTGTCGGTAATCGGCACGACTTTCAGCACCGCCCCGGTTTCCTCGCACAGCAGCTGCCAGGGCACGATGTTGGAATGGTGCTCCATGCCGGTGATCAGGATCTCGTCACCGGCCTTGAGCCGCGGCCGCACGAAGCTGTGGGCCACCAGATTGATGCCCTCGGTGGTGCCGCGGGTGAAGACGATCTCCTTGTCGCTGGCCGCGTTCAGGAATCGCGCCACCTGCCTGCGCACCGCTTCATAGCGGGTGGTCAGGTGCCCGGACAGGAAATGCACGCCGCGGTGGATGTTGGCGTATTCGTGCTGGTAGCAGTGCGCGATCGCCTCGATCACGCTGCGCGGTTTCTGGCTGCTGGCGGCGTTGTCGAGGTAGACCAGCGGCCGACCGTGGACTTCACGCGCCAGGATCGGAAAATCCTCGCGGATACGCGCCACGTCCAGCGGCGCTCCCTGCAGGCCGCGGCCGAGCGGGCTTGCCAGATTCATGACACCTCCTTGACCGTCGCCTCGCCCGGCAGGTAGCGCTTCGCCAGCGTCCGCTCGTACTCCCGCAACGCGTCGATGCGGACGTTCTCGAGCACCTCGCCGATGAACGCGTAGGTAAGCAGGCCCTTGGCATCATCGGCGCCAATGCCGCGCGAGCGCAGGTAGAACAGCGCGTCCGGGTCCAGCTCGCCGACCGTGGAGCCGTGCGAGCACTTGACGTCGTCGGTGTGGATTTCGAGCCGTGGGTTGGAGTGCGCCAGTGCCCGCTTGGCGAGCAGCAGGTTGCGGTTCTCCTGGCGGGCGTCGGTCTTCTGCGCGCCCTTGGCGACATGCACCAGGCCGTCGAACACCGCTTCCGACTTGCCGTTCAGCACGCCCTTGAACAACTGCCGGCTCTGGCCGTGCTCGGCCAGATGGCGCACCCAGGTGTGGTGGTCGATGTACTGCCCGTCAGACACCAGGTACAGCCCGTCCAGCTCCAGCTGTGCGCCGGTCGCGGCCAGGTCGCCGTAGAGATCGGTACGCGCCACCTTGCCGCCGATCGCGAACGAGTGCACCGACAGCCGCGCATCGCGGGCCGCCTCGCCACTCACTACGCCGAGATGATAGGCCTGCCGGCCGCTTTCCTGGACGATATGGTGCTGTACGCCGGCATTGGCGGCCGCCACGATCTCGGTCACCGGACAGTTCAGGTAGACGCCTTCGCCGCCCTGGTGCAGCTCGGCGATACGCACCTCCGCACCCTCCTCGGCCACCACCAGCGTGCGCGGGTAGATGGCGCGACCGGCGGCCTCCGCCGACGCGAGATAGGCCACCACCACCGGCCGCTCCAATACGATGCCGCGGCCGACGTGGAGCAGCGCGCCGTCCTCGAACAGCGCCGTGTTGAGCGCGGCGAACGGATGCTCCTCGACTGCAGCCAGGCGGGCCAGGTGCGCGGCCGGTACGCTGTCGTCCCCAGCGAGCGCGGCACTGATCGGCAGCAGGGTCACCCCGGCCGGCAGATCGTCCAGCGCCGAGTGGGCCTCGCTGAAACGGCCGTCGACGAACACCAGCCGGTAGGCGTCGGGAACCAGCTGCTTGATCGTCTCGGCGAGGCCGGCGGCCTCGCCCACCAGGCTCACCGGCGGGAATTCACCGCGGGCGACCGGAGTGAGATCCAGATTGCGCCAGGCTTCCTGCTTGCGGGTGGGAAAGCCCTGCTTCTCGAAGGCTTCGATGGCTGCCGTGCGCCGCTCCAGCAGCCACACCGGCTCGCCCATGCGCTCCTTGCGGCGGGCATGGAAATGCTCGCCGTGAACGCTGTTCTGTATTGCTACCGCCTGCTGCATGCCGCCCTCCTCAGGCTGCCTCGTTGAACAGCGCGTAGCCGCTCTGCTCCAGCTCCTCGGCCAGCTCCTTGCCGCCCGACTTGACGATCCGGCCCCGGACCAGCACGTGCACGTAATCGGGCACGATGTAATTCAGCAGGCGCTGGTAATGGGTGATCAGCAGGAAGCCGCGCTCGGCGGAGCGCAGCGCATTGACGCCGTCGGAGACGATGCGCAGCGCGTCGATATCGAGGCCGGAGTCGGTCTCGTCGAGCACCGCCAGCCGCGGTTCCAGCACCGCCATCTGGAAGATCTCGTTGCGCTTCTTCTCGCCGCCGGAGAAACCTTCGTTCACGGGCCGGTTGAGGAGCTTGTCATCCATCTGCACCAGCTTCATGCGCGAGCGGATGAGCTTGAGGAACTCCATGGCATCCAGCTCTTCCTCGCCGCGATACTTGCGGATGGCGTTCACCGCGGCCTTGAGGAAATACGTGTTGGATACGCCCGGGATCTCCACCGGGTACTGGAAGCCGAGGAAGACGCCCTCGCGCGCCCGCTCTTCCGGCGGCATGGCGAGCAGGTCGCGCCCCCGGTAGAGGACCTGCCCCTCCGTGACCTCGTACGAC
>JAJUFY010000122.1 GCA_029263635.1 Ectothiorhodospiraceae bacterium
CGTCGCCGAACAGCTTGCCCTCCATGCGCAGGAAGCAGACCTTGTTGTCCTTCTGCCAGGGGATGTAGTCCGACGGACCGACGTGGATGTTCTCGTCCTCCAGCCGCCTGGCGGCCACGGCCTGTACGGCCTCGGTCTTGGAGGTGCGCTTGGAGGCGAGCCGATCCTGGTTCTTCATGTTCAGGAAGTCGGTGTTGCCGCCGGTGTTGAGCTGGTAGGTGCGCTCCAGACGCACGCCACGACGGGCGAACAGGTCGGTCAGCACCCGGTGGGTGATGGTCGCACCGAGCTGCGCCTTGATGTCATCGCCGATCAAGGGGATGTTGCGGTCGGCGAAGCGCTTGGCCCATGCCGGATCGCTGGCGATGAAGACCGGGATGCAGTTGACGAAGGCCACACCCGCTTCCAGCGCGCAGTCGGCATAGAAGCGCGTCGCCTCTTCGGAGCCGACCGGCAGGTAGTTCAGCAGCACTTCGGCGCCGCTCTCGCGCAGGATGCGCACGACCTCGGCCTTGTCCGGCTCCGGCGCATCGCTCTTGACGAAGCTCAGATGCTCCGGGTAGTCGCTCATGTGGTCGGAGAAACCGTCCAGGACCGGCCCCATGCTGACCTTGACGCCGCTGGGGGGAAGATCCTTCTGGAAGACGGTGGTGCAGTTCGGCGGTGCGAAGATCGCTTCGTGCACATCCCGGCCGACCTTGCGTGCATCGATATCGAAGGCCGCGACGACCCTGATGTCGCTCGGCTTGTAGCCTCCGATCTCCCAATGCATCAGCCCGATGGCATCTTCCGGATTGCGATCCCGATAATAGTAAAGGCCTTGCAATAGCGAGCTCGCGCAGTTACCCAAACCAGCAATTGCGATCTTGATTTCCTTCACTATTCTCACCTCTCTATCTTGATTGAAAGTGGGTATTTGTTTTTCTTGCTCCTTTACATCGTCCCTCCAAAAACGGGGATGCCAGCTTCCCGGCCGCCGGTCAGAGGCCCAGGCATGGCAGGGCCGCAGCGCGGGCGGCCATCAGGCATCCTATTGCTCGATCTTCAGGAAATGGCAGGCGTGCTCGCCTGCCGGAAGACGTCGTGATGGACGTCGAAAGAGGGTTTGTTGAGAAACCCTGAAGGTGGTCTTGCAAAGACTAGCAGCAGACCGCGTCGAGTGCTAATAGGATCAAACACTACAAATCTTATTCTTTCATGTCAAGCACATAGGAGATGGGTGCGCCTCGCCCTGCCGGTCGGGACTGGCGCGTAACCCGGTCTGACACGATGCTTTGGCAGGAGGGTGGAGGGTTGTCGGAGCCGTGCAGCCGGGCCCTGGTCGCGAGGGCCCGGCTCTGCCGATTACCGAGCTTTTTCGCTCGCTCGATAGAGTGTTCGTCGATCTTTTTTTGAAGGTGGATCGGTTTTATTTTGCTGTTTTTTGACTTCCTGGTGAGGTGCCGATAGTTCTTGGGAGAGGTCTTGGCCGTCTGGATACTGCCTGATCTTGTTGCCGGGGCTTGCCCGCCTCGCCGGAATCCGGCCTGACTGCCGGCGATCCAGTCATGGCCAAGGCAAGGCCGGTGGCGGATCATGTCGGCAGCGAATCGGTTCGCATGCAACGCCATTTCGGCGATTTTCCGGAAATTCGGACGGAGATTGGCGGCAGACGGGTTGGCAGGAATGACGCGGTCTTAGCAGCTTAAGGCCGGCCCGATCGCGCCGCAATTCTCGAACCCTGCGGAGCTTTATTTCTGTTCCGCGAGCTTCCATTTCTGCCATGGTTGCGCCAGATCCAGTGACGCGCCGTGGCGAGGCTGGAAGACCGGTGCCCCCAGTTCTCCCTGCAGCCGCGCGGCGAGGGCGGCCATGGCGTCCTGCTCTCCGTGCACCAGGCTGACCGGTGGGCGGCCAGCGAAACCGGCGTACCAGTCGTACAGTTCCTGCTGGCCGGCGTGGGCCGAGAGGCCGCCGATGGTGTGGATCCTGGCCCTGACCTCGATGGTTTCCCCCCAGAGCCGGATCCGCCGGACGCCGTCCACCAGCCGGCGCCCCAGGGTGCCGGCGGCCTGGAAGCCCACCAGCAGCACCTGGGTGTGTTCCCGCCAGATGTTGTGCTTGAAGTGGTGGCGGATGCGGCCGCCCTCGCACATGCCGCTGCCGGCGATGACGATCGCTCCCGCGCGGATGCGGTTGATGGCCATCGAGTCCTCCGGCCGCGGCGTCAGCTGCAGGTTGGGCAGGTTCAGCGGGTCCTCGCCGCGGGCCAGCATGGCCGCGGCTTCCTGATCGAACAGGTCGCGGTGGCGGCGGTAAAGATCGGTGGCCTGGATGGCCATGGGGCTGTCCAGGAACACTTGCCAGCGGTCCAGTCCCCATTCGTCGTAGTGGCGGTGGAAGCTGTAGAGCAGCTCCTGGGTGCGGCCGACGGCGAAAGCGGGGATGAGGATGTTGCCGCGGCTCGCCCGGCTTGCGGTGAAGATCTCCGCCAGTTCTGCCCAGGTTGATTCCCAGGAACGGTGCTCCCTGTCGCCGTAGGTACTCTCCATCACGACCAGATCGGCGGTGTCGATGACGGCCGGATCGCGCAGCATGGGCGTGCCCCGGTGGCCGAGGTCGCCGCTGAACACCAGCTTGCGGGTGAGGCCGCCTTCGCTCAGCCAGACCTCGACGATGGCGGAGCCGAGGATGTGCCCGGCATCCCGCAATCGGATCTCGACGCCCGGCAGGATCTGCCGGCGTTCGTCATAGTCCAGGCCGCGAAAGTGCCGCAGAGCCTGCTCGGCATCGGCTGCCGTGAACAGCGGCTCCTCCGGCGGCAGCCCCTTGCGGGCGCGCTTGCGGTTGTCGATCTCGGCATCGTGCCGGGCAAGGTAGGCGGCGTCGTGCAGCAGCACCTCGCACAAGTCCCTGCTCGCCCGATGGGTGTAGATCTTGCCGCGGAAGCCGGCCTTCACCAGCAGCGGCAGCCGCCCGCTGTGATCGAGGTGGGCATGGGTGAGCACCACCGCATCCACCGTCGCCGGATCGAAGGGGAAGGGCTCGCGGTTGCGCAGTTCGTCGCGCCGGCGTCCCTGGATCAGGCCGCAGTCGACCAGGAGCTGCTGGTGCCCGCAGCGCAGCAGGAAACAGGCGCCGGTGACCTCCTGGGCCGCACCCCAGAATTCGATGCGCATCAATGGCTCCTTCACCGATCGTCGTTGGCGGCGTTGAAGGCGGAAGCATGCCTGCGTGCCCGACGCCGCGGGCCCGGCCGCCGCAGCGGTTCGTCGCCGAGCGCGCTATGGCTAGGACCGGCATCCGCCCCTGTTCGGGGGCAGCCGCGGCCAGCCGCCGCTCCCAGGCCTCGGTCATAACGTAAGTACGCTGGCGCGCGCTTTACACCAAATCGGCCCGATTGGGCCAGGGCGAATTTGCGCGCGTTATGAAAACAGCGTCTTGAATCGGGCCTGAATCCGGCGCCTGCCGTATTTTCCCCGCTGGCGGCGCGCCTGCGCCCGGAAGGCGACTTCCGCAAGTAAAACAGCACGATCGCGCTCTTCGATGGTTGGTTCTTAGCTTATTGGAATTCGTTCATTCCGTTGGCTTGTGTGAACTGGTTAACGTTGTGGCTCGACCACATAATTTTCGGAGCCCCCGATGAAGATCTTTCGTGCGCTGCTTGCGACGGCCGCGCTGCTTGCCAGCCAGAGCGTGTTTGCCGCCGCTTCCGATTTCCTGGTTTCCACCGATTGGCTGGAGAAGAACCTCAACGATCCCAAGGTCCGGGTGATCGAGGTCAGCGTGAATCCGGGCGTGTACGAGCGCGGGCATATTCCCGGCGCCGTCAACTTCGCCTGGCACACCGACCTGGTCGATCCGGTCCGCCGCGACATCGTCGGCAAGGACCGGTTCCAGCAGCTGCTGCGCGATGCCGGCGTGTCGAAGGACAGCACCGTGATCCTCTACGGCGACACCAATAACTGGTTCGCCGCCTGGGGCGCCTGGGTGTTCGACATCTACGGCGTGGAGAACGTCAAGCTGCTGGACGGCGGCCGCAACAAGTGGGAGGCGGAGAAGCGTCCTCTGTCCGCCCTCGTCAAGGTGCCGGCGCCGGGCAACATCGAGATCACCAAGGTCAACGGCCACCTGCGCGCGTACCTCAAGGACGTGGTCGCCGCCGCCGAGAAGAAGGCCGACGTGGCGCTGGTCGACATCCGCTCGCCGGACGAGTACCAGGGCAAGGTCTTCGCCCCGGCAGGCGTGCAGGAGCTGTCCATCCGCGCCGGTCACGTGCCGGGCGCCGTGAACGTGCCCTGGGGCGAGGCGGTCGCCGCCGACGGCACCTTCAAGCCGGTCGAGGAGCTGCGCAAGATCTACGCCGCCAAGGGCATCGACGGCAGCAAGCCGATCATCACCTACTGCCGCATCGGCGAGCGTTCCAGCCACACCTGGTTCGCGCTGTCCAAGCTGCTCGGCTACCAGGTCGCCAATTCCGATGGCTCCTGGACCGAGTACGGCAACGCCGTCGGCGTGCCGGTGACCAACCTGGCCGGCACGGTCTGGGGCGGCAAGTAAGCCGTCGAGTTGAGGGTTCCCCGCGCCGGCGCGGCGCGGGGGATCAAGCTGCGGCGCCGGACAGGCGCCGCTTTGCTTATTGGGGACCTCGATGTCGTCTACGCCTTCTGCGACCGCATCTTTCACCGCGGGCACGCTGCCGCCCGCGCGTCATCTGGCAGTGGGCGCGGCCGCGCTCGCCGTGGCGCTCTACCTCGCCTACTACCTGGCCGACGTGCCCGGCAACGGCCGCGAGCTGAGCCTGTCGGTGCTGCTGGGCATCGCTTTCGGCGTGGTGCTGCAGCGCTCGCGCTTCTGCTTCTACTGCGTGACCCGCGATTTCTTCGCCGAGCGCGATGCCCGCGGCCTGCTGGGCATCATCACCGCGCTGGCGGTCGGCACCCTCGGCTACCACGTGCTGTTCGGCGCTTTCCTGCCGGATCCGACCACCGGCCGGCTGCCGCCCGGCGCCCATATCGGGCCGGTCAGCTGGGTGCTGGCGGCGGGGGCGCTGAGCTTCGGTTTCGGCATGGCGCTGTCGGGTTCCTGCATCAGCGCCCATCTGTACCGCCTGGGCGAGGGCTCGCCGACATCGCCGATCGCGCTGGTCGGCGCTTTGGGCGGCTTCGTGCTCGGCTTCCTGAGCTGGAATACCCTGTACCTGCGTGCGCTGCAGGAAGCGCCGGTGGCGTGGCTGCCGAAGAGCCTGGGCTATGACGGCTCGGTGCTGCTGCAGCTGCTCCTGCTGGGGCTGGCGGCGGCGCTGCTGGCCTGGGCGCATCGGGCGGCGCCGGCGGCCGAAACGCTGCCCTGGTGGCGGCGGCGCTGGCCGGCATACGTCGGCGGCATCCTGGTCGGTTTCATCGGCGTCCTGGCCTTCCTGCGCGTCGGCCCGCTGGGCGTGACTGCCGAGCTGGGCAGCCTGGCACGCACCGCAGCCAGCGGCGCGTCCTGGTTCCCGCTGCGGCTGGAAGGGCTGGACAGCTTTGCCGGCTGCGCCACGGCGGTGAAGGAAACCCTGTGGTCGGAGAACGGCGCCTTCGTGACCGGCCTGGTGCTGGGATCGCTGGCCGTGGCCGTGCCCAGCGGCGATTTCAAGCCGCGGCTGCCGCGTCTGGGCGAGTCGGTGCGGGCGCTCATCGGCGGTGTGCTGCTCGGCTGGGGCTCGATGGTGGCGCTGGGCTGCACCATCGGCACCCTGCTGTCGGGGATCATGGCCGCCGCCGTCTCCGGCTGGGTGTTCGCGGTGTTTGCGCTGATCGGCACCTGGATCGGCTGGCAGCTCCGTAAGCGCCGGGGCTGGTAGCAGAAGGCGAAACTGACCGGGCGCTGCGGATGGCGGTCGCCGCCAAGCCGCAGCGCCCCGTTGCCACATCTCAGCGCTTACGCCTCCCGACAGCACTATCCCGCTTTACCTCGCGCCTCGTTGAGCCTGGCCAGTGCCAAGTCGATGTGCGCCGGCCAGTCGCCCAGCGCCATTTCCCGATAGCCGATGCCGGCCGGCGCGGCGCTGGCAATGACGACGTCCGGCCGAAGATCGCGCAGCAGGACCAGGCTGGCGGCCAGCGCGTCGGGATCGCTGATGCCCCGGATCAGGCCCGGCCGCCACGCGCCGTCGTTGCCGAGGTAGAGCGTGTCGCCGGTGAACAGATAGCGCTTGCCGGTGGGCGAGTCCACCAGGAAACAGGTGCTGCCCGGCGAGTGCCCGGGCGTGGGAATCACCTCGATGTTGCCCAAGTGCGTCTCGCGCCGGTCGAACAGAATGTCGGGTGCCAGCATGCGCGCAAAGTCCTCCCGCTCACGTACATGGCCGCCGAGCTGTGCGCCGTAGCGCTCCCGGATGATCAGCAGCGAATCGCCGACCTCGTCGCGATGGCTCAGGTACTGCCGCGCCACTCCACCCAGGTCGGCCATGCGTTCGATCTCGTGCCGGTGGCCGGTGGTGTAGAACAGCACGTTGCCGTCGCTTCGGGTCAGCAGGTAGGCGTGCGTCATGAGGCCGGGCAGGACCGGCTCCAGTTCCGTTTCCCAGAGATCCGCTTGAATCTGCTGCATGATCCGCTCCCTGGCTAATGGTGGTGAATGGGCACCATAGGACCTCAAGTTTGCTTGAGGTCAAGGGGCGGCCGATATAAGGAGGCTGATGTTCGGCTACTCGGCCGGCATGCCGCTGGGCGAGAACCGCGAGCGCGCAGTCGCTATAGCAG
>JAJUFY010000319.1 GCA_029263635.1 Ectothiorhodospiraceae bacterium
AGATACTCGAGGAACAGAAGCTCGTCGAGCGGACGCACGGGGGAGTGATCTGGACCGGGCAGCGAAATGACGGGTCGGCATCGCCCTACGCATTCGGGCAGCGGATACCATATCGGCAGCAGGACAAGATGCGGATTGCGCAGGCGGCCTGGTTGTAGCCGACGCCGGAACCGATCATCACCACAAGGTCGCCGGAACGCAGCCGGCCGCTCTGGATTTCCCGGTCCAGCGCCATCGGGATGCAGGCCGAACCGGTATAGCCGCAGGTCTCCATGATGGTCGGCGCCTTCGAACGCGGCAGGCCCAGCCTGTCGGCAACGGTTTCTACAGTCGCCTTGCGGATCTGGGTGAAGATGCCGCTGGCGACGTCGTCGACCGTGAAGCCGCACTGTTCAGCAAGGCGGGCGAACAGCCGCGGCCAGCCTTCGTCGTTGATCTCCGGCGGATAGCGCCGGGTGATCTTGACGTAGGTGCGGCCCGCACGGACCGCCTCCTCGGTGGCCGGCTCCTTGGTGCCACCGGCATAGATCCCCCAGGCATCGGCGTAACTGCCGTCGGCGTGGTAAGTCGCGCCGACAAAGCCCGGCACATCGCCCGCCTCGACGACGGCGGCGGCGGCCCCGTCGCCGTAGAAGAAGATAGTCGGGTCGTTGGGGTCGGCCAGCTTGTGCATCATGTAGGCGCCGACCACCAGGATGGTCTTGATGGCCGGATTGGTGGCAATGATGCCGGCGGCGTTGGCGAGCGCCGTCGGGAACGACGCGCAGGCGCAGGCCACATCGAAGGTACCGGCATTCTTGGCGCCCAGCTTGTACTGCAGCACTGCTGACGTGGAGGGCGTAACGTAATCCGGCGAGTCGGTGCCGAGGATGATCAGGTCGACATCCTCCGGCCGCCGTCCGGCACGCTCCAGCGCCTGCTGGCAGGCCGGCAGCGCCACGTCGGAGGTGCCCCAGTCGTCCGGCGCCCACCAGCGCTGACGGATACCGGTCGCCTTCTCGAACTTGCCAATCACCTCCGGCAGGCCGAGTTTGGTGAAATGCTCCGTCAACTCGTCATTGGTGACCTTGCGCTCCGGCAGGTACTGGCCAGTGGCGATGATGTTGGCGATGCGAGTCATGGCGAATGGTCTCCGGCTCGTGGGGGACGAGCTAATCGAATTGTTTCCCTACGGACGATGTTGCATCACCTCGGACAAGCACCGCGGTGTGCCGGTTCCCCGGCACGCAAGCATGCATGATCGACGCCGGCGATGCTATCGCCGGCGCGGTAGGTATAGGTCTGTCAGGGTACCGGCGGCTGCTTCCGCCGCCATGCCGACCGTCTCCGACAGCGTCGGATGCGGGTGGATGGTCAGCGCGATGTCTTCGGCATCGGCCCCCATCTCGATCGCCAGCGCGATTTCGGCGATCAGATCGCCGGCGTTGGGGCCGGTAACCGCACCGCCGACCAGCCGGCCGGTGTCCTTGGCGAACAGCAGCTTGGTCAGGCCGTCGTCACGTCCCAGGCTCAGCGAGCGGCCGTTGGCGGCCCAGGGGAATACGGCCTTGTCGACCTCGACGCCCTGCTGCTTGGCCTGTTCCTCGGTGAGCCCCACCCAGGCCACCTCCGGGTCGGTATATGCCACCGACGGGATGACCCGCGCATCGAAGGCGCGCTTCTGGCCGGCGGCGTACTCGGCGGCCACCTTGCCCTCATGGCTGGCCTTGTGCGCCAGCATGGGCTGACCGGCGATATCGCCGATGGCATAGATGTGCGCCACATTGGTGCGCATGAATTCGTCGACGCGGATGAAACCGCGCTCGTCGACGGCAACGCCGGCCGCCTCCAGATTCAGCCGGTCGGCATTGGGCCGGCGCCCCACCGCCACCAGGACCCGGTCGAACCGCCCCTCGGCCGGCGCGCCTTCACCTTCGAAGCGGGCCAGCACATCGTTCTCGCCCGGCTCCAACGCCGTCACCTTGGTGTTGAGGTAGATCGCTTCGTAGCGGCCATCGATGCGCTTGCGCAGCGGCCGCACCATGTCGGCGTCCACTCCGGCCAGCAGCCGGTCGGCCAGTTCGACCACCGTCACCTTGGCGCCGAGCGCCTCGTAGACGGTCGCCATTTCCAGACCGATGATGCCGCCGCCGATCACCAGCAGCCGCTTGGGAATCTCCTCCAGCGCCAGGGCGCCGGTGGAGTCCATGATCCGTGGATGCTCCGGATCGAGACCGGGCGGGACGGCGACTCGCGAGCCGGCGGCAATGATGCAGTGGCGGAAACGGAGCCGGCGTGCGCCGCCGTCGGCCAGCTCGATCTGCAGCTCGGTCGGGGAGGCGAAGCTCGCATCGCCCTGCACCACCTCCACCTTGCGCTGCTTCGCCATGCTGGCGAGCCCGCCGGTCAGGCGTTCGATCACGCCATCCTTCCACTGTCGCAGCTGCCGGTGGTCGATCTCGGGGGCACCGAAACGGATACCGCGCTCGGCGAAGGCGGCCGCCTCGTCGATCACCTTGGCGGCATGCAGCAGCGCCTTGGACGGGATGCAGCCGACGTTCAGGCACACACCGCCGAGGCTGGCATGGCGCTCTACCAGGATCGTTTTCAGCCCCAGATCGGCGGCGCGGAACGCGGCCGTGTAGCCACCGGGACCGGCACCGATCACGACCACGTCGCAGTCGGCCTCGCCATCCGCGGATGGGGCTGCTGCCGGCGCGGCTGCGCCGGCACCCGGCTCCTCGGCCATCTCGCCGCCGCGCGGCTGCCCCGCCACCACCGGCTCAACCGCCTTCTCCTGCGGCGCCGTCGCCGGCGGCTGCGACCCCGACAGCTCCAGACGGGCAATCAGA
>JAJUFY010000189.1 GCA_029263635.1 Ectothiorhodospiraceae bacterium
CGCCGCAGGAACTCCGACAGCTCGGTCCGGCTGCGCTTCAGGGATCGACCCGGCATGACCGTATTACGCTCTGTAATAGCATAAACGGTTAAATTGTAATGCCTTTAAACGATAGCCAGAATGCCGCCGAAATGAAGGAGGCGGCATGTCTATCGACTGCAATCAAAGCGCTATCGATGCGCTAACGGCGTCGTCGCAAAACCTGGATCGGCAACGCACGGCCGGACTCGGCAGATGGGCCGGCCTGGCGGTTCTGGCGCTACCGACCGTCCTGCTCGGCCTGGACGTGACGCTGCTCTATCTGGCCATGCCGGCGCTGGCAGCCGACCTGCGGCCGACCAGCACCCAGGCGCTGTGGATCATGGACGCCTACGGCTTCATGATCGCGGGCTTCCTCATCACCATGGGCACGCTGGGCGACAGGATCGGCCGGCGGCGGCTGCTGCTGATCGGCGCCGTTGCCTTCGCCCTCGCTTCACTGCTCGCCGCCTATTCCACCAGCGCCAACATGCTGATTGCCGCGCGGGCCATCCTCGGGATCGCCGGGGCCACGCTCATGCCCTCGACGCTGGCGTTGATCAGCAACATGTTCCTCGACGCCCGGGAGCGCGCGCTCGCCATCGGGATCTGGGCGACGATGTTCGCGCTGGGGATGGCTGCAGGCCCACTGATCGGCGGCCTGCTCCTGGAGCGGTTCTGGTGGGGCTCGGCGTTTCTCGTCGCCGTCCCGGTCGTCGTGGTCGTGCTCATTGCCGGCCCGCTGCTGCTGCCGGAGTATCGCGCTCGCGCAAGCGGGCCGGTCGATCTGCCCAGCGTGGCGCTGTCGCTGCTGGCCGTGCTGCCGGTCATCTACTTCATCAAAGAGAGCGCGAAAGCCGGCATTTCGCCTGCTTCCAGCCTGGCCCTGGTAGTCGGCATCGTCTTTGCGGCCCTATTCGTCAATCGTCAGCGCGCCCTGCCGAGCCCGCTGCTCGACGTGCGCCTGTTCGCGAACGGCACCTTCAGCGCCGCCTTGAGCGTGCTCCTCGTCGGCCTGGTCGGCGTCGGCGGCGCCATGCTTCTGGTCACGCAGTACATGCAGCTGGTGCTGGAGCTGCCGCCCGTTACCGCCGGCCTGTGGATGGGGCCGCCAGCCCTGATGATGCTGGTGGCGGGCATCGCCGCGCCGCTGCTTGCGCGCCGCATCCGGCCCGGCATCGTGATGGGCGGCTCGCTGGCCTTGTCCGCAGCCGGGTATTTCCTGCTCGCCCTGCTCCCTGCCATGCCCGGCCTCGCGCCGGTCACGGCAGGTTACGGCCTGGTCTACCTCGGGCTCGGCACCATCGCCGCGCTCGGTACCGACCTGGTGGTGAGCGCCGCGCCGCCCGAGAAGGCCGGTTCCGCCTCAGCGCTGTCCGAAACCGTGCAGGAGCTGGGCATCGCAGCGGGGGTCGCCATCCTCGGCAGTGTCACCACGGCGGTGTACCGCGGAGCTGTTCTTAAGCGCATCCCGGACGAGCTGCCGCCGGATCTATCGGACACGGTTCGCGACAGCCTCTGGGCGGCCGCCTCGATCGCCGATCGGTTGCCAGGGGATTTGCTCGATCACGCCAAGGCAGCCTTCGTCGCCGGGATGAGCGCCGCCACCGGTGCAGCGGCCGTGAGTATCCTGGTCCTGGCCGCACTCTGCGCGGCGACCCTGCGCCACGTGCGCGTTGTCGGCGCAGCGGGATGAGACGCTGCGCTGACGGCAGCGGCGTTCAGGGCTTGTCGGCGGAGTCGCTCTCGGCGTCGGCCGCCGGTGCTGGCGAGGGATTGAACTCCCGCATGAAGATCTGCCAGCAGGCCACGAACAATGCAGCGAGCAGCGGGCCGATCACGAAGCCGTTGATGCCGAACACGGCAAAGCCGCCCAGGGTCGACAGCAGCACGACGAAATCCGGCAGTTTGGTGTCCCGCCCCACCAGGATCGGGCGCAGGATGTTGTCCACCAGGCCGATCACGCCGGCGCCGAAGGCGACCAGGATAGTGCCCTGTATCCAGCTGCCGGTGGCGAACAGGTAAACGGCCACCGGCGCCCAGATCACCCCGGCGCCGAGCAGCGGGATCAGCGACAGCACCGCCATCACCGAACCCCACAGCACCGCCCCGCCGATGCCGAGCAGCCAGAAGATGATGCCGCCGAGAGCCCCCTGCACGGCAGCGACCACCAGGTTGCCCTTGACCGTCGCCCGGGTCACCTCGGCAAACTTGGCGAACAGCACGCGCTCGCGCTCATCGCCCAGCGGCAGGGCGCGCACCAGCAGGGCCACCAGGCGTTCGCCGTCGCGCAGCATGAAAAAGGCCAGGTACAGCGTCAGCACCAGGCTGATGAACCACTGCACCGTCCCCGACCCGAGGCGGGCGGCATTCTGAGCGAGGAACTGGCTGACGGTGATGGCGGCTCCGGAGAGCTGGTCGCGCAGAGGCCCCAGATCGAGCCCGAAACGGTCCAGGAACTCCTGCACCACCGGAAACGCCGCCCGGATCCGCTCCAGATAGCTGCCGAAATCGAGCTCCCCGCTCTGCAGCCGCAGATACAGGTTGGCGCCCTCCTGCAGCACCGAGCCGAACACGAACAGGGTCGGCAGGATCGCGATCGCCATGCTGATCAGCAGCGTCACCAATGCGGCCAGGTTGACGCCGAGCGGCTTGCGCAGCCGCACATACAGCCGCTGGAACAGCAGCGCGAGCACACAGGCCCAGAAAATCGCCCCGAAAAACGGCGTCAGCAGATAGACGAAGACCAGGGTGACTGCGATCAGCAGCAGCAGAAAGGAGCGCCGCTCCAACACTTCCTGGCGCGTATTCGGGGCCTGATCGCCGTCGGACATCTTGCGCGCTTATCCTCGTTCCGGACTCATGGCAGCCGCCCTCGCAGCGGGTGCTCCCGAGCGTAACCGAGGCACAGGCACCGGCGCCAGCAACATCGGCTCGGGCACCCTTCCTCGTCATAAGGTCTGCTCCCTGGCTGTGTCATTGCGAGCGAAGCGAAGCAATCCCGCACTCGCGGAGTGCCAACCGGTGGGACTTCGTCAGCAAGCGATTGCGCCGTCGCTCCGCTCCTCGCAATGACGGGTAGAAGGATTGTGCAGCCGGCAAGCAATGCCGCTGCCTGCACGCATCAGGAGCTCTCTCGAACCTTTAACCCGCCGACCCGGCCCTCTCCCCCAAGAAGCCGCGCGAACGCCAGGACCAACAGGATGAGCACCGCGGTGAGGACAAGGCTGGCGGTAAAGGCGCTGACCGAAGACGTGCCCCACCCCGCAACCGCCCGCTGCACGCTGAAGAACACCGCGCCAACCAGCAGCGTGCCGATGCCGTAGCCCAGTTCGAAGCTGGTATTCAGGACGCCGGAAGCCGATCCAACCTCTCGCGCCTGCACGTGCCTGAGCCCCAGGTAGTTGATCGTGGTCGGCACGAAGCCCATGCCGATCCCGGCAAGCAGGAGGCCGGGAGCGAGTGTCCAGGCGTTCGCGGCGACGTCGGTGAGCCAAGCGGCCAATGCCAGCAGCCCGTAGCTCGCCAGCAGCAGCACGCTGCCGATTACCACCAGACGATGGCCGTACCTTGGAACCAGACGGCCGACCCAGGCGGATGTCACCGAGAAGCTGAGCGCCAGCGGCGCGAACAGGAGACCGGAGGTCAGCGCCGTGTGGTTCAGGCCGTCCTGCAGGAACATCGGCAGAGCCAGGAACAAGGCAGCGTTGTTGGCGTAGAAGATCAGCGCCAGCAGGTTGCCCGCCACGAAGGTGCCGTTCCTGAACAGAGACGGCTCGATCAGCGGCGAACGGGCTCGCGCCACCTGCCGACGCTGCCAGCGCACGAACAGCCAGCCGAGCGCCGGAAACCCGGCCAGCAGCAGCAATGATTCGGCGCCCCAGCCGCGCTCCAGCGAGATGCTGGGCGGCAGCATCAGCGCCAGCACCGCCAGCAGCAACAGGCCCACTCCGACCAGATCCAGCGAGTGCCGTTCGGCGTGCGGCGCCCGGCTCTCCGGTATCAGCGCCGCGGCGGCAAGAGCGAGCGCGCCGACCGGCACGTTGATCAGGAAAATCAGCCGCCACCCCAGCCCGAACAGATCGCCGGCAATCAGCAGGCCGCCCAGCACTTGCGCGATGGTGGCCGCAAATCCGGCAACGGACGCATAGGCCCCGAACGCCTTGCCGCGGGCGGCATCGTCGAAGCCGACCTGGATGATCGAGAAGATCTGCGGAACCAGCAGCCCCGCCGCGGCCCCCAGCAGCGCCCGCAGGGCAATGAGCGCCTCGGCAGTGCCGGCCATACTCGCCGCTAGTGATGCCGCCACGAACAGCGTGAGCCCCACGCAGAAAACACGCCGGCGGCCGTAAAGGTCGCCCAGCCGGCCGCCGGTGATCAGCAGGGCGCCGAAGGCAAGGTTGTAGGCGGCCACCACCCACTGGATCTGCGCCATGCTCGCCCCCACGTCCGCACGGATTGCGGGCGCGGCCACCACAACAATGAACACGTCGAGAATCGTCATGAACACAGCGGAAAGGAGAACGGCCAGCCCAAGCCAAGGGTTCCTGGCCGACTTCCCCAAGGTGCTGGCTTTCGCTGCGACCGAGACCATCGCTAAGCTCCCGTTGCCTGTGAAAGGCGAACAGGCTAGAACGGTCCCACGAGCGGAATAAGGAAGCGTTTATCCTGGTATAAGTTGTTCCCGGAACCACGATGCCCAGCGCGAAACAGCGACAGGAAATCGCCCGCTTTCTGAAAGCGCGCCGTGAACGGATTCGGCCGGAGGACGTCGGGCTGCCCGCCGGCGGGCGGCGGCGCACGCCGGGGCTGCGGCGGGAAGAGGTGGCCTTCCTCGCCGGCATCAGCGCGGAGTGGTACAAGTGGCTGGAGC
>JAJUFY010000282.1 GCA_029263635.1 Ectothiorhodospiraceae bacterium
CTGACGATCACGTCGCCCAGGGTGGCCAGACTGGCCGAGACGCCGCCGTACACCGGGTCGGTCAGCACGGAGATGAACGGCACGCCCGCCTCGCGCAGACGCGCCAGGGCGGCCGAGGTCTTGGCCATCTGCATCAGGGAGATCAGGGCTTCCTGCATGCGCGCGCCGCCGGAGGCGGAGAAGCACACGAAGGGGATGCGCTGTTCCAGGGCCACATTGGCGGCACGCACGAAACGCTCGCCGACCACCGCGCCCATGGAGCCGCCCATGAAGGAGAATTCGAACGCCGCCGCCACGATGGGCATGCCCTGCAGCTGGCCGCGCATGGCCACCAGGGCGTCCTTCTCGCCGGTGTCGCGCTGGGCGGCGGTGAGGCGGTCCTTGTACTTCTTGCTGTCGCGGAACTTCAGGCGGTCCACCGGCTCCAGGTCGACACCCAGCTCCTCACGCCCTTCCGGATCCAGGAACATGTCCAGACGGGTACGGGCGCTGATGCGCATGTGGTGGTCGCACTTGGGGCAGACTTCCAGGTTCTTTTCCAGTTCGGGCTTGTACAGCACCGCGTCGCAGGAGGGACACTTGTGCCACAGACCTTCAGGTACGGAACTCTTGGTAACCTCGGAACGCATGATCGAGGGGATCAGCTTGTCTACCAGCCAGTTGCTCATATTGTTCTCCGCAGCTTCGATACCCGCGCGGCGCCGTGCGCCCGGGGTGAATTCCAATAAGGTGCCGGCACCTGGTGCCTGACGACTGGAGCTAATGACGGCCGCGCCGCCACGCTCGTCACATGCGGTCGGCAGCCCCACGTACCCGCCGCACGAACTCCGCCACCTTCGCGGCATCCTTGATGCCCTTCGCGGCCTCCACGCCACCGCTCACGTCCACCCCGTAGGGACGCACCCTCTCGATGGCCTCCGCCACGTTGCCGGGAGTCAGGCCGCCGGCCAGGATCACCGGACGGGACAGGTCGGCAGGAATCAGGCTCCAGTCGAAGCGCTCGCCGGTGCCGCCCGGCACGCCGGGCACGTAGGCGTCCAGCAAGAGGGCCCGGGCCGCCGCAAAGCGCCGGGCTTCGGCGTGCAGATCCAGGCCCGGCCGCACCCGCAGCGCCTTGAGCCAGGGCCGACCGTGGCCCTCGCACTGTTCCGGCGTCTCGTCGCCGTGGAACTGCAGCAGATCCAGCGGCACGGCATCCAGCACCTCGCCGATGAAGCAGCGGCTGGCATCGACGAACAGACCGACCGCGGTGACGAAAGGCGGCAGCGCCGCCAGTATGGCGCGCGCCTGGCGCACGTCCACCGCCCGGGGACTCTTTTCGTAGAACACCAGGCCGATGGCATCGGCGCCGGCTTCGGCGGCCACCAGCGCGTCCTCGACGCGGGTAATGCCACAGATCTTGCTGCGAACGACCACGATGGGCTCCTCTGAAACAAGGGGCCGATGGTAGCAGCGCCGACCGCCCCTGTCAGTCGGACAGCGCGGAAAGGAAATGCGGTCCCAGGTAGCGCTGGGGCAGCTCGTACTGCTCCGGATACTCGACGCGCACCAGGTAAAGCCCATAGGGATGCGCGGTCACTCCGCCGGCGCGCCGATCGCGGGCGGCGAGGATCTCGCTGACCCACTCCACCGGCCGCTCGCCGGCGCCGATGGTCATCAGCACCCCGGCGAAGTTGCGCACCATGTGATGCAGGAAGGCGTTGGCCCGCACGTCCAGCACGATGAAGCGCCCATGCTCGATCACCCGCAGGTGGTGCACCGTCTTGATCGGCGACTTCGCCTGGCACTGCACGGCGCGGAACGAGGTGAAGTCGTGGGTGCCGACCAGCAGCCGCGCCGCCTCGCGCATGCGCTCCACATCCAGCGGACGGTGGTTCCAGGTCACCTCCTCGGCCATGTGGGCGGGACGTACCGGGTCGTTGTAGATCACGTAGCGGTAGCGTCGCGCGCAGGCCTTGAAGCGGGCATGGAAGTCCGCCGGCATGACCTTCGCCCAGCAGACGCTGATGTCGCCGGGCAGGTTGGCGTTGGTGCCCATCACCCAGGCCTGCAGCGGCCGCTCCACCGGCGTGTCGAAATGCACCACCTGGCCGCTGGCGTGCACGGCGGCGTCCGTGCGCCCGGCGCACTGCACGCTGACCGGCTGGGCCGCCACCCTGCTCAGCGCCTTCTCCAGCGCCGCCTGCACCGAGGGGATACCCTCCCCCTGGCGCTGCCAGCCGCGATAGCGCGAACCCTTGTACTCCACCCCGAGGGCGATCCTGTAAACGCCAGAGGCAGCCACTTCGGCTGCCTCTGGTTGGTACTGCTCGATCGTTTCAGTCATTCATCAGCTCAGGCGGGCCATCAGCTCCCGCGCTTCGTTCTTCTGGTTCTCATCACCCTCGCCCAGCACCTCGTCGAGGATGTCGCGGGCGCCTTCGTTGTCGCCCATGTCGATGTAGGCGCGCGCCAGGTCGAGCTTGGTGGCGGTTTCGTTGGTGCCGGAGAGGAAGTCGAAGTCCTCGTCATCCTCCAGCGGACCCAGGTCGGTGATATCGAAGGGCGGCGGCTCGACGGCCGGCATTTCCAGCTCTTCGGTGATGTTGTCGAGCTGCGCGTTCACCCGCTCCAGCTCGGCCTCGAAATCATCCACCGCGGAGGGCTCGGGCTCGTCCTCGGAGAGCAGCTGCTCGGCCTCGGCCAGGGACAGGTCGAAATCCTCAGGCAGCGGTTCCAGGGCCGGCTCCTCGATCGGGGTCTCGATGGCGTCCAGGTCCAGCGCCGGCAGGTCGTCCTCGTTCTCGACCAGCTCCAGCTGATCGTCGGCCGACTCCAGCTCCTGGAACGGGTCGTCCTGCAGGGTGAATTCCGGCTCGGCCAGCAGTTCGGCGGGCGCCTCGACCGCCAGCGGCTCTGCCGCGGCCTCCGGTGCCTGCATCGGCAGGTCGCCGACCGTCGGTTCGGTGTCCAGCTGCAGGTCGAAGTCCAGGGAATCGAAATCCAGCGGCTTGTCGAAGTCCTGCTCCGCTGCGGCGGACGACGGCAGCGGCTCGTCGAAGCTAAGGTCAGTGAACCCGGACAGCGGCTCATCATCATCCTGGCCGTCGGCCAGCACCGCGGCGCCGGCGGTTGCGGCTGCGCCTGCCGCCAGCGCACTGGTGCTGACGGCAGGCGCCTGGGCGATGTCCGGATAGCGGGTCTTCAGCGCACGGATTTCCTCTTCGGCGCCGCCGATCTCGCGCAGCTCCGCCTCCTGCTGCTGGAAGCCGGCACGGTCGCCCTGCTCGGCGAACACTTCCATGA
>JAJUFY010000196.1 GCA_029263635.1 Ectothiorhodospiraceae bacterium
AGTTCAAGGCTGAGGAACCGCTGACTGTCGCACGAGGAGGCCGTGATAAAGCGGCGCGCGCTGTTGATGATCAACCGCCACTGCCGGCAGGGCGGGGCGGACCCTGACGCTATCCTGCGGCAGTTCGCGGCGCGAGGAATCGCCGTCGAGCAGATCTCGCCGGCCGGCGAGGAGGAAACCGCGGCCGAAATCAAGGCCCGGGCCGGCGGCGTCGATCTGCTGGTGCTCGGGGGCGGCGACGGGACGTTGCGCAGCGCCGCCGCAGCCGTGCTGGAAACAGGGCTGCCGTTGGGCATCCTGCCGCTGGGCACGGCGAACGATCTGGCGCGCTCGCTGGGCATCCCGACCGATCCGGTGGCCGCGGTGGATGTCATCGCCGATGCGGTAGCCCACCGCATCGACCTCGGCCGCGTCAACGGGCATTATTTCTTCAATGCCGCCAATATCGGCGTTGCGGTCAGCATCACCAAGCGGCTCAGCCACGAACGCAAGCAGCGCTGGGGAGTGCTCGGCTATGCCCGCAGCATGCTCGAAGCCTGGCGCGACGTCCGTCCCTTCATGGCCGAGATCGACTGCGACGGCAGGGTCGGCTACCTGCGCAGCGTGCAGATCACCATCGGCAACGGCCGCTTCTACGGCGGCGGCATGCACGTGCATGAGGATGCCGCCATCGACGATGGCCGCCTGGATCTCTATTCGATCCGCCCCGAGCCGCTCTGGCGCTTCGCTGCGCTCTTGCCTGCCCTGCGGTTCGGGCGGCACCATGAGCGGGAGGAAGTGGCGAGCCTGAGCGGCCGGCGGATCGCCATCCGCACCAGCCGGCCGCGCATGATCACCGCCGACGGCGAGCTGGTATCGCGCACGCCGGCGGTCTTCGAGGTCGTGCCGGCCGCGCTCGCGGTCTATGTGCCGGCCGTGGCAAGCGCCGAGGGGCTGAAACATGCTGCGCACTGAATCCCAGGTTGCCTTGCAGGATCTCCTGGAAGCGCTGCGGACCGCCGCCGATCAGTACGCCGACAATGCCGAGGTGCTGGCCGAGAGCGAGTTGGCCGAGCTGTGCCGAACCCTGGCATTGCGGCGCGGGCAGCAGGCGCAGGCCGTAGCGGACGAGCTCCGCCGAGGCGGCGACCTGCCGGGAGAGCCGGATGCCGACCGCGAAACCCTGCAGCGTCTGGGGCAGCGGCTGCGGACCCTGGTCGCCGGCAATGAGCGCGCGGTGGTGGCCCGGGACCGGCTGGATGCCGAGACCGCGTTGGCCGAGCTGGCGGCGCAGGCGGCCGGACTGGTGACGGCACCGTCGGCCCAGGCCCTGCTTGCCGACATCCGCCGCGACTGCGAGCAGACGCGCGCGGCACTGCAGCGGTTCGCCGCTTCCTAGCCGGCCTTTTACGGGGGCCGGCTGCAAGGCTTGCGCTGATGCGCAAGCACGGCACAATGCCACGTCTGATTTTCCGGAGATCACTTGATGAGCACCGCGGCAACGGATCCGGCTGCGCTTGGCGAGCACGCCCGCAGCTTCTTCGAGCGCATCCCGCACGGCCAGACGCTGGGACTGGAGATCGTCAGCTTCGCGCCGCGTTCGCTGCTGGCCAGGCTGCCGTACCGTCCGGAGATCGTCGGCAATCCGCAGACCGGCCATATCCACAGCGGCGCGCTGACCGTGTTGATCGACCAGACCAGCGGCACAGCGGCGATCCTGGCGCTGGGCGGCAAGGAACAGGTGGCAACCCTGGATCTGCGCGTCGATCACCTGCGACCGGCTCAGGCCGGCAAGCCGGTCTATGCCCAGGCCGACTGCTACCGAGTGGCGCGCGACGTCGTCTTCGTGCGCTGCATCTGTTATGAGGACAGCCCGGACGATCCGGTCGCCACCAGCATGAGTACCTTCATGCGCACCGGAGGATGGCAGGCAGGGCAGTCGACCGGCGGAGTCAGGGGGGAAGCATGAACGAACTCGCGGAACTGGTCGCCCGGGTGCGGGCCGAGAAGGATTACGAGCGGCTGGCGGAGCTGGTGCCCTACGCAAAGCTGATCGGAGTCAGCTTTGGCGAGCAGCCGGACGGCAGCTTGCTGTTCTCCCTCCCATACCGGCCGAGCAACATCGGCAACGCCCTGCTGCCGGCTCTGCACGGCGGCGTCATTGCCGCGTTCATGGAGCACTCGGCGACGCTGCAGCTGCTGTGGAACATGGAAAGCACCAAGCTGCCCAAGATCATCGATTTCTCGATCGATTATCTGCGGCCCGGACGGCCGGAAACGCTGTACGCCGACTGCAGCGTCGTCAGGCAGGGGCAGCGGGTCGCCAATGTCGCCGTCAATGCCTGGCAAGGCAGCCCGGAGCGGGTGGTCGCCACGGCCCGCATGCACTTTCTGCTGTCCAGGCAGGCCCAGCCGCAGTCGGCGGATTAGGGTTGATCCCATGGTCCGGCGCCGAGCCGCCGGCCGCCGTTGCCGCGTGGCTTGCTAAACTGGCTGTCGGGAATTGCAGCCGGAGCAGGTCATGGACGACTTGGCGAACCTCCTGACGGACGCAGAGCGAGAGTTCCTGCAGCAGATCTTCGAAGAGTCCCGGCCCGCCCCGGTAGCGGCAGCCGAAGACCTGCCGCAGTTCGACCCGGTCAATAGCGCAAGCCGGCAGCTGCTGACGCTGCTCAATGGCGCCGTGGCCGAAGTGATGGCTGCGGACGGGCGTCACCGGTTCCGTTTCAAGCTGGAACTGCTGGCTCCTGCTTTCGGTGCTGAGGCGCGTCTGCTGTTAGGCACTCCCGAGATCCTCGATCGACAGCGGGTCGAGCGGGCGGTGCGGGTGTGCGAGATCGACAGCGAAGTCCGGGTCCAGGACCGCTCCGGCCAGTTGCAGCCGCTGATGGTGATAAACATCTCCGAGAGCGGGATGGCCCTGCTGGTACGTGAGCCGACCGCTGTCGGCATGGTGCTCTCGCAGCTCGAACTGGCGCTGCCCGGCGGCCAGCCGCTGCTGATCGGTGGGCAGGTGGTGCGGGTCGAGCAGCGGCGGGCGCCAGAGTACCGGCTCGGGATAGCCTTCAATGCCATTGCCCCGGCGGCCAGGGAAGCGCTTCGGCGCTATGTCTTCGAGCGCCACATGTGGGCGGATCGCTAGAATCCGGCGACGCTTGGGAAGCGGGCAGTTCAGCGTTTCTCTTTGTCGGCGGCTTTGTCTCCGGCCGGAGTCGGCGAACCAGGGTGGCTCGGCGTAAAGCTCGGCGGGTCGCTGGCCGGAAACGATTCCTCGGAAGCCTCGTCAACCAGATCGTCGCGCTTCTCATCGGGCTGGCGCGGTTCGCGCTCATCTTTGCCGGTCATGTCATGCCTCCCAGGCTGGTTGTCCGGCCGGTGTGGCCAGCCGGAATTCGGCCCGCCGCAAGCCGCGCCGAAGCCGGAAACGGCGGCACGGCATGGGCGGGCTGCTGCACCCATCCGGGCCGGAAACCCAAAGAAAGTTGCTCGGATGCCCGTCCGGACGTGTATTCTTCACGTCTGATTGATATGCAGCCTTTTCAAGCGCCGGAGGTAATGTCGTGGATTCGCAATCGTCTGAACAGGCCGTGATCGCTGAGTTTGTCGCGGCGGCGCTGGCTGCTGGGCAGGTATGGAGCCTGCGGGATGCCGATGGCTGGGCACTGGCGGTTTCGGAGGAAGACGACGAGCGGCTGGTCATGCCGTTCTGGACCGACGCCGATGCCGCTGCCCGCTGTGCCCAGGACGAGTGGGCCGGTTTCGAGGTGGCGGCCGTCCCGCTCGATGCCTTCATCGGCAACTGGTTGCCCGGGATGGCGGAGGACGGTTATGCCATCGGCCTCGATTGGGAGGCCGATGCCAGTGGCGCCGCGGCTGAGCCGGAACTGTTGCTGGAGGCGTTCGACGGGCTCGGCGGCGACGCTGCCGAGGACGACGACACCTGACCCCGGCCGGCCTTCCCGGCCGGATAGCGCCGTGCTGCAGGCCGTCCCGGGGCTGCGACTGGTAGCCTGCGCCGCTGCGCTAGGCCGAGAGCTCGCTGCCGGCGACGTGCGCGACCAGCTCCGGGAAGAATTCCAGAAAATCCCGCTCCAGCCCCTGGTAATGCCGCTCCAGGTCGGACAGCACCCCGCGCAGGGTGTCCGGCCGCCGCAAGCGGGTGCCGATGCGCTCCAGCGCCAGCGCGACATTGTCCAGCTCCGCGTAAGAACCCAGCCAGTCGTGGCTGGCCATGTGCGGCAGGATACGGCGCAATGCCGGCGGGAACTCGTCGATACGGGCCAGCAGGGAGCCGTAACTGCGGCGACAGAACGCGGGCAGGGGTTCGGCGGCGAATTCCTGCCAGCGCACGGCGAGGAAATGATCGTAGATCAGGTCGACGATGATGCCGGCCACCCGCCGCCGCTCGGCCAGCCGGGTACGGCTGCGCAGTACCACTGGATGGGCATCGGTGTAGGCGTCGATGGCGCGGTGCAGGCGGATGCCTGCCACGACGCCCGGCGGCAGGTCCAGGTTCTCCAGCCTGCCTTTGACGAAATCCCCGAGCAGGGCGCCGGCGATGTACTCGTCGTCGCGGCCGGCCAGGTACAGATGGGCAAGGTAATTCACCCGGCTACCATAGCAGGCCGCCGTCGACCGGGACAGGTTCAGGCCGCGTTATAGAAGAATAAGGCTGCGGGATCGCGAGGCTGGACGGCCGTGCTTCGCCGGCGATGCGCTGCACCAGGTGCGTGCCGGCGACGGCAGCCATCGCG
>JAJUFY010000180.1 GCA_029263635.1 Ectothiorhodospiraceae bacterium
CGCCACGGCTGCCGGTTCGCCAGCTTCAGCCCCTCGAAGGCCTGCGGCGAGGTCACCTCGTGCACGAGATGACGGTCGATATAGAGCAGCACGGAGCCGTCGTCGTTCTGACGAACCACGTGCGCATCCCAAAGCTTGTCGTAAAGGGTTTTTCCGGCCATGACGCCTGCCTGAGAGAAATCAAGCGAACTATTATAACGGACTCATTGCTGCGCTGCAGAGACCTGGAAGCGGGCCGGAATGGCCCGGTACGCCAGCGGCACGGCCAGCAGCGACAGCGCGCCGGCGAGGTAGAACACCACGGCTCCTCCCAGCGGCGCCCAGAGATACCCGCCAAGGACGCTGCCGGCCGCCACCCCGGCGCCGAAGGTCATGCTGCTGTAGAGGGCCTGGCCGCGCCCCTGGCTGCGACCGCGGAAAAAGCGGTTGACCACGACGATGCCGACCGCGTGGTAGATGCCGAAGCTGGCCGCATGCAGGGTCTGCGCGGCGAACAGCAGCGGGAGCTGCTGCGGAAACGCGCCGGTGGCGAGCCAGCGCACGCCCCCCAGCAGCAGCGCCGCCACCATCAGCGTGCGCGGCCCGTAGCGCGGCAGCCAGCGGTGAATGACCATGAACACGCCGATCTCCGCCACCACCGCCCAGGCCCACAGCAGGCCGATGGTCCCGCCGCGGTAGCCGTGCTCCTGCAGGTAGATGCTGAAGAAGGCGTAGTACGGCCCATGGCCCATCTGCGACAGCAGCGCCGCCAGCAGGAAGCCGATCACCTCCGGTCGCCGCAGCACCTGCCAGAAGTCCGGCGCCTGCGCATGCGCCGCCGACCCCAGCCGCTCCGGCGTCGCGAGGCTTGCCAGCCACATGCCCACGCACAGAAACAGCACCGCATACGGCACCACGCCGGCTCCGACCCGCTCCACCAGTCCCCCGAGCGCTGCCACCGCGACGATGAAACCGACCGAGCCCCACAGCCGGATCCGGCTGTAGCGATGCTCCTGCGCGCCTAGGCAGTTCATGGTATTGGCTTCGAACTGCGGCATGGCGCCGTTCCAGAAGAAGCTGAACGCGGCCGTCACCAGCAACAGCCAGCCATAGCCGGAGCCGGCCCAGACTCCGGCGAATGACACCAGCGCCAGCAGTGACGCCGCCCGCACCACCTGCATGCGCCGCCCGCGCCGATCGGCGAGCGAGCCGAGCACGTTGGGCGCCACCACCCGGGCCAGGTTGAGCGCGGCCACCACCTGACCGATCTGCGCCGCCGAGAAGCCGAGGGTGTGCAGATACGGCCCCCAGTACGGCACCAGCACGCCGACGATGGCGAAGAAGAAGAAATAGAAGCCGGACAGCCGCCAGTACGGCAGATCAGCAGGCATACGGGACAGGCGAGAAGCTCGCCGCGCTGCCGAATAGGTCCTGTCGGTATCGCGACTGTTCCACGGTCCCAGCCGCTACGGCGCCGCCGGAATAATCGGGGTGTCGGAGCGCACGTCGGCGTTCTGGGCCCGGTGGCGCAGCGCGTGGTCCATCAGCACCAGCGCCAGCATGGCCTCGGCGATCGGGGTGGCGCGGATGCCGACGCAGGGATCGTGGCGGCCGGTGGTGACGACTTCCACCGGCTCGCCGGCCAGGTTCACCGAACGCCCCGGGGTGGTGATGCTGGAGGTGGGCTTGAGGGCGATGCTGGCGACGATGGCCTGCCCCGAGGAGATCCCGCCCAGCACGCCGCCGGCATGATTGGAGAGGAACCCCTGCGGTGTGATCTCGTCGCGGTGCTCGCTCCCCTTCTGCGCGACGCTGGCGAAGCCGGCGCCGATCTCCACGCCCTTCACCGCGTTGATGCTCATCAGGGCATGGGCGATGTCGGCATCCAGCCGGTCGAAGATCGGCTCGCCCCAGCCCGGCGGCACGCCCTCGGCGACTACCGTGACCCGCGCGCCCACCGAATCGCCCTCGCGACGCAGGTTGTGGATGTAGGTCTCCAGCTCCGGCACCCGCGCCGGATCGCCGCAGAAGAACGGGTTCTGCTCGACCGCGTCCCAGTCCTTCAGCTCGAGCTGCAGCGAGCCGATCTGGGCAACGTAGCCGCGGATGCGCACCCCGTAACGCTCGGCCAGGTATTTCTTGGCGATGGCGCCGGCCGCCACGCGCATGGCGGTCTCGCGGGCGCTGGAGCGGCCGCCGCCGCGGTAATCGCGCAGCCCGTATTTCTGCTGGTAGGTGTAATCGGCATGGGCCGGCCGGAACACCTGCTTGATCTTGTCGTAATCGCGCGAGCGCTGGTCGGTGTTCTCGATCAGCAGCCCGATCGGCGTGCCGGTGGTACGGCCTTCGAACACGCCGGAAAGAATGCGCACCTGATCCGGTTCGCGGCGCTGCGTGGTATAGCGCGAGGTGCCCGGCCGGCGCCGGTCCAGGTCGCGCTGCAGATCGGCCTCGGACAGTTCCAGCCCTGGCGGACAGCCGTCGACGATGGCACCCAGCGCCGGGCCATGGCTTTCGCCGAAGGTAGTGACGGTGAACAGCTTGCCGAAGGTATTGCCGGACATTCCGATTCCGTTGCCTGCTTAACCGTTGAAGTAGTCGCGATAGTCTGCGAGCTGCTGGGCGGTGAGCAGGAATACCTCGCCCTCGCCATGCTCGAACTCCAGCCAGACGAATGGCACGTCCGGAAACGCCGCCTCCAGCGCCGGCCCGCTGTTGCCGACCTCCACCACCAGAATGCCGCCCTCGGTCAGCCGCGCCGGCGCTTCGCGCAGGATGGTGCGCACCAGGTCCAGGCCGTCCTCTCCCGCCTCCAGCGCCAGCCGCGGCTCGTGCCGGTACTCGGGCGGCAACTGGCTCATGTCGAGCGCATCCACGTAGGGCGGGTTGCTGACGATCAGATCATAGCGCCGATCCTGCGGCAGCGCCGCGAACAGGTCGGACTGGAACAGTGTTACCCGCTGCTGCAGCCGGTGCCGCTCGACATTGACCCGGGCCACGTCCAGCGCTTCCGGCGAGACGTCGACGGCGTCCACCTCGGCGCCGGGGAACGCGTAGGCACAGGCGATGGCGATACAGCCGCTGCCGGTGCCGATATCGAGGATCCGTTCGACCGACTCCGGCGCCAGCCACGGCTCGAACTGCCGCTGGACGATTTCGCCGATCGGCGAGCGCGGCACCAGCACCCGCTCGTCGACATAGAATGGCAGCCCGGCGAACCAGGCCTCGCGGGTCAGGTAAGGCAGCGGCAGCCGCTCGCGGATGCGCCGGCGCACCCGCTTCACCACGGCCTCGGCCTCGCGCGCCGTCAGCCGCGCCTCCCACCACACCGCGCTGAGGTCCATCGGCAGGTGCAGGGTATGCAGCACCAATGCCGCCGCCTCGTCCAGGGCATTGTCGGTGCCGTGCCCGAACACCAGGCCGGCTTCCTGAAAGCGGCTGGCGGCCCAGCGCACGTAATCGCGCATGGTTTGCAGTTCGGGCGGAACGCTGTCGAGTTCGTGCATTGAGCTGGACCTGATCCTGACGCGGTTGGGTAGACTGCTGGGGCCGCACGCATGATACCGGAAGCACTCGCCCCCGCAATGCGGTTCTGCCTGATCCAAACGGCGCCGCTCTATGGAATAATCAGCCCCATGAACACGACCTCTGCCCGGCCGGGCCTCGGCCGCTATCTTCTGATCGCCCTCGCTGGACTGGCGGCCGTCGTCGGCGGCGCGCTCAGCGCCTCCTACCTGCTCGGCCCCGCCGCTCCGCAGGAGCCGCCCGGACTGCAGGCCACCTACCTGCCGGGCGGCAAGCCGCTGCGGCCGTTCACGCTGGTGGATCACCGTGGCGAGCGTTTCGACAATTCGCGCCTCCACGGCCACTGGACGTTCCTGTTCTTCGGCTACACCCACTGCCCGGACGCCTGCCCGAGCGCGCTGGCGGTCTTGAATGCAGTGGCCGAAGGACTCAAAGAACGTGCCCCGGGCCTGCCGCTGCAGGTGGTGATGGTTTCGGTCGACCCGGCCCGCGACACGCCGGAACGGCTGGCAGCCTACGTGCCGTATTTCAACCAGGCCTTCCTTGGCGCCACCGGCGACGACGAAGCCCTGACCCCGCTGACACGAGATCTGGGGATCATTTACGTGCGGCACGAGCCCGACCCTGATTCCAATGCCTATCTGGTGGATCACAGCACGGCCATCCTGCTGATCAACCCGAAGGGCGAACTGCAGGCGATCTTCGGACAGCCGCACATTCCACAGCCGATCGTCGACGACGTCTTGAAGATCCAGGAACACCACCAGTCTTGATGAATACCGCCACACCTGTCCGCGCTTCCGGCCCCGCGACGCTCAGCGACCGGCTCAAGAGCCTGCCCTTCTACCTGCTGCCGCACCATGCAATCTCGGCCTTGGTGCATGCTGCGGCGCGCTGGCGCGCGCCCTGGTGGAAGAACGCCCTGACCCGCTGGTTCATCCGTCAGTACAAGGTGGACCTGAGCGAAGCGCTGGAGTCCGATCCGCGTGCCTACGCCGATTTCAACGCCTTCTTCACCCGGGCACTGCGGCCGGAGGCCAGACCGTTGCCGGACGACGTCGAGGCGGTCATCTCGCCGGCCGACGGCACCATCAGCGCCATCGGCCCGATCGACGGCGACACCCTGGTGCAGGCCAAGGGCCGCAGCTTCACCGTGCGGGAACTGCTCGGCGGCGACGAAACCCTCGCCAGCCGCTTCCACGGCGGCCAGTTCGTCACGGTCTATCTTTCGCCGGCTGACTACCACCGGGTACACATGCCGGCCTCCGGGCGGCTGCGGGAGATGATCCACATCCCGGGACGGCTGTTCGGCGTCGCCGCCTTCTCGGTGCGTGCGGTGGACCGCCTGTTCGCCCGCAACGAACGCATGGTGGCGGTGTTCGACACCGCGCGCGGACCGATGGCGGTGGTCATGGTCGGCGCCATCAACGTCTCCAGCATCGAAACGGTCTGGGCGGGTGCCATCACGCCGCCCCGCGGCCGCAGCATCCGCCGCTGGTTCTATCGCGGCAGCGACGCCCGCAGCTTCCAGCGCGGCGACGAGATGGGCCGCTTCAACATGGGCTCGACCGTCATCGTGCTGTTCGGCCCGGACCAGATGGACTGGCTGCCCGAACTGCAGGCCGACCAGAAG
>JAJUFY010000015.1 GCA_029263635.1 Ectothiorhodospiraceae bacterium
CGCCGAACCAACCGCGAGTGCCTCGTTCCAGGGCATGAGCCCCTCATGGCTCTATCCCTTGTTTTTCCGGAGGCGTCTCGGCGGCGAGCCTACTTCCAGAAACTTGATCCCAATCAAGGGAATGCCGTTGTGCCGGCCATCCTGCCCAATGGCCGGCATAGAAGTTGATTATGGTCAATACTAGAGTCGGGCTTTCAGGGCATGGTGCCGTAAACGAACAACAATGCGAGGCGTAGCGTTATGCAGGGACTGATGAGCTTGACCGCCAACCGCCCGGACTTCTGGATGAGCCTGGTGGTCATCCTGATCATGCTCGGCATGGGCGTATACTTCCTGATCTTCATGTTCCGCAACATCCGTGCCGATGCGGAGAAGGCCGATCAGGAGCGGTAGCGGACAGGCATTGTTGCGCACGTCGTGGGGGAATCGCGGCGGGGGCGCCGCTTCTGCAACAGCGTTGGGCGCGGTGCCTGTAGGGGCGGCGTCCTCGTCGCGGTACTTTTGATTCCGACCAGGCTGACGGCCAAGAAGCGCCGCCAGTTTGTCGTTCCGCCGATGGGATGACCGTTCTTTGCTGTTTCATGATCGCGAGATCGATACGGTCGGTCTGTGCCTCGCGATCACAGGCAATTCAGCCGTCGGCTGACGGCATCTCGCACTTCGGGATTGCTTCGCTGGCGCTCGCAATGCCGCCAAGGAATCCGGCGCCCGGGGTCGCTGCGGCCGCCTCGCGATTGACGCGCGCAACTCCCCCGGACGCATCCCCTGCTCGATTGTTGCGAGGCCGGGGCAGACCTGCTGCCGGAGCGGCTAGGTCTCGCCCCGGCCCACCCATTTCGGCACGGCCGGCGGCTGGTAGCGGGCGTAGCGATCCAGCAGCAGTCGTGGATCGCTCTCGACGATGAGCATGCTCCGGTACAGGGGCTTGACGAATTCCTCGGCGACGCTGTGGTCGAGGAAGCGGACCAGGCTGTCGTAGTAGCCGCCGACGTTGAACAGTCCGCACGGCTTGTCATGGAAGCCGAGCTGCGCCCAGGTCCAGATCTCGAAGAGCTCCTCCAGGGTGCCGATGCCGCCGGGCAATGCGATGAAGCCGTCCGAGAGCTCCGCCATCAGCGCCTTGCGTTCGTGCATGGAGCGGGTGACATGCAGCTCGGTGAGTCCCGGGTGGGCGAGCTCCTTGCGCTGCAGCGATTCCGGGATGATGCCGACCACCTCGCCGCCCGCAGCCAGTACCGCATCTGCCACCACCCCCATGATGCCGACGCTGGCACCGCCGTACACCAGGCGGATACCCCGCTCGACGAGGGCCGCGCCCAGCGCCCGGGCGCTCTCCGCGTAGATCCCGGTCCGGCCGGGGCTGGACCCGCAATAGACACAAAGACTCCTGATCTCTTTCACCTGCTTTCACCCGAATGTGTGCCGGCCTGCCTTGCCGCCGGCTGGATTCGCCATGCCATGGGGCGCGGCCGATCTTCTTGCTGTAGGAGCGACGTCCCCGTCGCGATTCTTGTGCGACCACCCGTGGTCGTACTGAGCTGGGTCGTCATAGGTGCCACTGGGCGCCCAATATCGCACCGGGCCAAACCCTGCTGCCCCCATGTCCGTCCACAACCTCAGGCGCTTTCACGCTCGGCCGCGCCGGCGGCCGTCAGCGTTTTCGCCAGCACCTCGAGCTGCAGCCCTGCCACCCGCGGCGAACCGAGTTCCGGCATCTCGGGAAACGGCCTGAGCTCGCCGGTGCGCCGGTACCCGCGCCGCTCGTAGAAGGCGATGAGCTCGGGCCGCAGCGTGATCACCGTCATCAGCATCTTATCGACGCCCCACTCGCGCCGGGCAAGGTCCTCCGCCATCCGCATCACCTGCTTGCCGATTCCCTGCCCCTGCAGGCCCGGCCGGATGGCGAACATGCCGAAGTAGGCGCTGTCGCCCACCTTCTCCAGGTGCACGCAGCCGACCAGCTCCGCGCCCCTGAAACCGAGCAGGATGAGCGAGTTCTCCGCCGCGATCAGGCGCAGCACCTCGTTGTGGTGGGTGCGCTGCCCATCGAGCAGATCGGCCTCGGTGGTCCAGCCCTGCCGGCTGGACTCGCCCCGGTAGGCGGAATTGACAAGAGCAACGATCCGATCGACGTCGGCCGCCCCGGCACGGCGGAAAGTCAGCGGGGCCTGTTCATGTTCGATAGCGCTCATGGATGCCTTCCCGAGACCTCCGCGGGCGGCACCTCAAAACCGGCACGCCCGCGCGACCCCGGCAATATCGATGGATTGGCGGCAGGAAAGCAACTGTCAGGCCGGCCTGCCCGGCGCAGCACCGGATAGCCCCGGAAGAAATTGCCCGTTCCGGCAGGCAGCTTGGCCTTTACTCGCCTTCCAGGATCACGCCAGCCGCCTGCAGGTCAGCGCGTGCCGCCTCGGCGCCGGCGGCGGTGAGCGCCCGGGTCGCCGGCAGGATGACATGGGCCTCGAAGCCGTTGCGCCGGGCATCCAGGGCCGTGGCCCTGACGCAGACATCCTCGGCCAGGCCGCCGATCCACACCCGCCGCACCCCACGGGCACGCAGGTGCTCGGCCAGTCCCGTCTCGTCGAAGGCGGAGTACTGATCCCGGTCCAGCCGCGTGCCCTTGGCGATGTGGATCGCGCCGGCCGGCAGCTCCAGGTCCGGGTGAAACGCCGCGCCGGCCGTGTCCTGGACGCAATGCTCGGGCCAGATGCCGCCCTGGGACTGGAAGCTGGGATGCTCCGGCGGATGCCAGTCGCGGGAGGCATAGATCGGGATGCCGCGCTCGTGGGCGGCGGCCAGCCAGCGGTTGAGTTCGGGGATGATCAGATCGCCCTTCGGCACCGGCAAAGCGCCGCCCGGGCAGAAATCACGCTGCACATCGACGACGACAAGCGCGTCGCCGGCTTGCAGTCGATCGAGCGGATGCGATGACGGCATGGCGCACCTCCGGAACGCAGCATACGGAGCTCTCCTCACATGGGTGCGGTGACAAGCCGCATAAAGACACGCTCAGCGGCCGGTCGCGCTGGGAGTGGCGGCAGCCCCGCCTCAGGCGGCAACGGTCTGGAAGACTTCTTCCTCCTGGGCGAAGTTAAGCCGCAGAAGGGCTTCCAGGCTGTAGAGCAGGCGCCGGAATTCGCTGAGCTCCATGGCCGATAGCGGCTCTTGCGGCAGCGTATCGAGCATGCCCTGGAACCGCCGTGCCAGACGAAAGATTTCCCGGTGAGTGCGGCTCATGGCAGCCATCGGATCCACGCCCTGCAGCAGACCCGCCAACTGCGGGTACAGCGTCTCCTCGTCTTCCCGCTCATGGGGAAGAAGCTTCGACCGCAGCAGCTCGCCGACCGCATGAAGCTCTGCTCGCGCCTGCTCGGGGGCTAGCGCGTCCAGCGCATCCGCGGCGAGCTTGATCCGATCCAGCAAAGGCTCCAACTGGCCGTGCTCTTCCCGCAGGCGGGCCACCACCGCCGGGGGCAAGGCCTGGAACCGCCGGGCGCGGCGGCCGGGCGTCAAGGCACGCAGTGCGTTCGCGATCACGGCGACGTCGATACCCTCCTGCAGCAGCGCACCGGCTACCACCGGCAGGTAACCCATGGCCGCCACCAGCATCGCCAGACCGGATAGCCCCATCCCGACCACCACGCTCTGCAGGGCGATCGCACGGCCGCGCCGCGCTATCTGCAGCCCGTCGGCCAGCCGGTCCAGCCGGTCCACCAGCAGCACCACATCCGCCGCTTCGGCGGACGCCGCCGCGCCCCGGGCCCCCATGGCGACGCCGACATCCGCTGCCGCCAGGGCCGGGGCGTCGTTGATGCCGTCGCCGACCATGGCCGTCACCGCCCGCTTGCGCTCGGCGGCAACCGCCGCGACCTTGTCCGCCGGCGTGCATTCGGCTAGAACCGTGTCGATACCGAGGGCAGCGGCGATGGTTTCTGCGACGTCGCGGTGATCGCCACTCACCATCACCGTCCGCCGGATTCCCGCCTGGCGCAGAGCCCGCAGCGCCCGTGCGGTATCCAGACGGATCTGGTCCGCCAGCAGCAGGGCGCCGGCCGGCCGATCGTCCACGGCGACGAACACGCCGGCACCGCCGCCATACGCCAGGCGTTGCAGCGCCTGGCGCATCCATCCTTGGGGCTCGGCCTCGCCGGTGACATAGCCGACGGTGCCGACCTTTACTTGCCGCCCATCCACCTCCCCCTCCAGCCCGGCACCGGGCTGCTCGCGCACCTGGCGCGGCAGGCTCAGCGGCAGCCCGCGCCGGCGGGCCTCGCCGACCAGCGCCTGGGCCAGCGCGTGCTGAGACACCTGGTCGACCGATGCGGCAAGCCGCAGCACTTCCGTCGCTTCCAGGGTGCCGGAGGTTTCGATGCCAGCCAGGCGAGCCTGGCCGGAGGTCAGCGTGCCGGTCTTGTCGAACATCACGACCTCAACCTGGGCAAGCTGCTCCAGGGCTCCGCCGTCCTTGACCAACACGCCCCGCCGTGCGGCGCAGGAAATGGCCGACACCAGGGCGGCGGGTGCGGCCAGAATCAGCGGGCAAGGAGTGGCTACCACCAGCACCGCCAGGGCACGCAGCGGCTCGCCCGAGATCAGCCAGGCCAGGCCGGCCAGGCCGAGCGCCAGCGGCACGAAGAGCAGGGCATAGCGGTCGGCCAGGCGTGTGAACGGCGCCCTGCCCGCCTGGGCCTGCTGCACCAGCCGCACCACCCCGGCATAGGTACTGGCGGCAGCCGTGGCCAGCGCCTCCAGCTCAAAAGGCTGCCCCGCATTGACGACACCGCTGGCCAGCCGCTCGCCGCGCGCACGGCTGCGCGGCATCGGCTCGCCGGTCAGCGCCGACTCGTCCAGCACCGCCGAGTCAGTCAACAGCAGGCCGTCTACCGGCACGACCTCCCCGGGCTTCACCAGCAAGCGGTCCCCTGGAATGACGGCGTCCACCGCCACGTCTTCCAGCTCCGCGCCGCGGCGGCGGTGGGCGCTCTGAGGCGTACGCGCCAGCAGGGCGGTGAGCTCGCGCCGTGCCCGTGCTCCGGCATAGGCTTCCAGGGCGCGGCCGCTGGCCAGCATGAAGGCGATCACCGCGCCGGCCAGATACTCCCCCAGCGCCAGCGCGCCAAGCATGGTAAGCAAGGCGAGCAGATCCACCCCTGCCTTACCGTGGCGCAAGGCTCGCAGCGTTTCTGCCGCCAGGACGGTCAGCATGAGCACGATCAGCCCGCCCCAGATGCGGGCCGCCCAGTCACTGCCGCTCAGCCAGTACGCCGCCGCGCCTGCCGCCAGGCCACCTCCTGTCAGCGCCAACAGCCCGATAGACCGAAAGCCGCTGCAATTCCAGCGAGAACCGGCCTGATCGACGGACATGGCAAGCGATCCTCCAGCGCTGCGCTCTTGTCTTCCTCAACGTCGGGGCGCCGGGGAAGGCAGCCTAGCCCTGCCGAACAGGCAACGGCAGGGCTGTATCCAGGCAGGTCTGCTCAGAACCAGAACCAGCCGTGGCTGCCGGCGACCGCGGCGGCTACGGTCAGCAGACTGATCCCAAGCAGGAACCAGTGCAGCCACTGCACCAGCCGGAAGGTGGATTCCGGCGCTCGTTCGGCGCGGCGCAGGAACCAGCGGTGCAGAAACAGTGGCTCCAGCACGAACAGCATCAGGGTGAAGATCAGCCACACCAGAATCATGGCGTGGATCCACCAGAACTGCGGCACGGCGAGCCGCTGCCAGCCGCTGACGTGCAGCATGTAGAAGCCGCTCAGGGCGGCGAGCAGGGTGGTGATGCGCGACTGCGCCGCGAAGCGGCTTTCCACGCGCTCGAAGAAGGCGACGCGCTCGGCAGGATCCTTGAAGCGCCGCACGGCCGGCAACAGTACCAGCGTGACCATGGCCACACCGCCGATCCAGAGCACGATCGCGAGCACGTGCACGACACGCGCGAACGCGTATTCCATCGTTCGGCCTCCCCGGCAGGTTTAGCGCCATTGTGCTGGGACTGTGCGGCGGTACGGGAATGACGAAGATCAAGAAGGTTTTTGTGCCAAATCGCCGAAAGGAAAAGATCCGACGCGAATTAGGCCCTTCCCGTAGGAGCGACGTCCCCGCCGCGATCCTCCAGAGCGCCCTCACCCCCGGCCCCTCCACCGCACGCGGGAGAGGGGAAAAGCATTGCGGCGGGACGCCGCTCCTACGCCAGGAAGCCTTTGTTGGCCTTACCTTCTCTGCCCAGCCGCCTAATCCTCCATCGGCAGGCCGACATAGTTTTCGGCGAGCGTGGTGGCTGCCGCCCTGGAACTGGTGACATAGTCCAGGTCGGCGAGCTGGCGCCGCAGGTCGTAGGGGCTGGCGTTGTCGTCGTGATGCAGCAGGGTGGTCATCCACCACGAGAAGCGCTGCGCTTTCCAGACCCGGCGCAGGCAGATGGCCGAGTAGCGCTCCAGCCGGTCACTGCTGCCGGAGGTGTAGTAATCGCCGAGCGCATGCGAGAGCACCCGCACGTCGGCCACGGCCAGGTTCATGCCCTTGGCGCCGGTGGGCGGCACGATATGGGCGGCGTCGCCGGCCAGGAACAGCCGGCCGTACTGCATCGGCTCGGTGACGAAGCTGCGCATCGCCACGATGTTCTTCTGGGTGATCCGGCCTTCCTTGAGGCGCCAGCCGTCGTTCAGCTCGGTGCGGGCGTGCAGCTCTTCCCAGATGCGGTGGTCGGGCCAGTTGGCGAGGTCGTCGTGCGGATCGCACTGCAGATACATGCGCTGCACCGTGACCGAGCGGGTGCTGATCAGCGCGAAACCGCGTGGATGGTAAGCATAGATCAGCTCCTCGGACGAGCGCGGCGCCTCCACCAGCACGCCCAGCCAGCCGAACGGATAGCTGCGCTGGTATTCGGTGTGCATGGACGCCGGCAGCGCCGGTCGGGCGACGCCGTGATAGCCGTCGCAACCGGCGATGAAATCGCACTGGAGCTCGACCGGCTCGCCGTCATAACGGAAGCGGATGGTTGGCGCGCTGCTCTCCAGGCCGTGCAGCGTGACGTTCTCGACTTCGAACAGGATCTCGCCGCCCGCTTCCAGCCGCGCCTTGACGATGTCCTTGATGACCTCGTGCTGGGCGTACAGCATGATCTTCTTGCCGGTCAGGGCCAGGAAGTCGATCCGGTGGCCCTGGCCGGCGAAGCGCAGCTCGGTGCCGGTGTGGATGGCGCCCTCGCGCATCATGCGCTCGCCGAGGCCGGTGTCGTTGAGCAGGTCGATGGTGCCCTGCTCCAGCACGCCGGCGCGGATGGTGGATTCGATTTCCTTGCGAGAGCGCGCCTCCAGCACCACCGAGGAGATGCCCTGGAGGTGCAGCAGATGCGACAGCAGCAGCCCCGCCGGCCCGGCGCCGATGATCCCGACTTGCGTGCGCATGGCCCTGCCTCCCTGCAGTCACCGCCTACTCGGACTCCGCAGCGGTCGGTCGGCACCCGCCCACCTGCTCCCTGGTGGGCGACAAGCCGTGCCTTAGGTCAGCCGCTCAGCCCTGCTTGTCCTCGGCCGCCATCTCCTCGAAGGTTTTCTTCGCCAGCTGGATGGCGTGATTGGCGGCCGGCACGCCGGCGTAGATGGCAACGTGCAGCAGCGCTTCCCGGACTTCCTCCATGGTCGCGCCGGTGTTGCGGGTGGCCCGCAGGTGCATGACGAGTTCGTCGTAATGGCCGAGGGCGGCCAGCAGCGCGATGGTGATCAGGCTGCGGTCGCGCTTGGTCAGCTCCTCGCGCTGCCAGACCGAGCCCCAGGCGGAACGGGTGATCAGCTCCTGGAAGGGGCGGTCGAAATCCGTGGTGGCTGCCGTCGCCCGCGCTACGTGCGCCTCGCCGAGCACCGACTTACGGACCGTGAGCCCGCCACGGTAAAGATCATCGTCAGCCATCCAAGCCTCCGCTCAGAAAATCCCGAATCAGCTGCGCCAGCGCGGCCGGCTGCTCAACGCAGGGAATATGGGCGGCGCCCGGCAGCAGCCGGAAGCGGCCGTTGGGCAGGGCGTCGGCCAGCGCCTGGCCGTCGGCCGGGGGCGTCGCCACGTCTTCCTCGCCCACCACCACCAGTGCCGGCGCCTGGATGCTGGCGGCCGCCGCGGTGAGGTCGGCATCGCGGATCGCCTCGCAGCAACCGGCATAGCCTTCCGCCGCCACGCGGCTCAGCATGTTGCGATAGATGGAGACGCCATCGCCGGCCAGGTAGGCCTGGGTGAACCAGCGCTGCATGACGCCGTCGGCGATGGCCGCCGTACCGCCGTCGCGCACGGCCTTGGCGCGCTGGTTCCACATGTCCGGCGGGCCGATGCGCATGGCGGTATCGCAGAAGATGGCGCGCGCCACCCGCTCCGGCCTGGTGGCGGCCAGCTGCTGGGCCACCATGCCGCCGATCGACAGCCCGCAGACATGCGCCTGGCGGATGTCGAGGGCGTCCAGCAGCGCCGCGGCGTCATCGGCCAGCTGCGCCATGCTGTAAGGCCCGGGTGGCGCGTCGGTGAGGCCGTGACCGCGCATGTCGTAGCGCAGCAGCCGGTACTCGCTGACAAGCTCCGCCACGACGCCGTCCCAGATCCGCAGGTCGGTGCCGATCGAGTTGGCGAACAGCACCACCGGGGCGTCGGCAGGACCGTCCAGCGCGTAGTGGACGGTGATGCCGTTGATACGTGTGTACTGCATTCGGCCTCCTTTGCGCGCAGCGCGGTCAGCTCTGCCCGGCGTGCGCCTTCCGCGTGCGGGCGTGCAGGTCGCGGAGCACTTCCAGCTCGTCGCGGGTCGGCGGCTCGGTGGTCGCCAGCTGCCCGGCAAAGCGGATCGGCCAGCCGGTCTGCTCCTGCACCTGTTCGCGAGTGGTGCCGGGGTGCAGCGCGGTGACGACCAGCTCGCGCGTCTCCGGATCCGGCTCCAGCACGCACAGGTCGGTGATCACGCGCGTCGGCCCGCGGCCGACCATGCCGCCCCGCGTATCGCGCGGCGAGCCGTCGCCGTGCCCCATGGAGGTGATGAAGTCCATCTTCTCCACGAACACCCGCCGCGAATGCCGCACGGTGATGAAAATCTCCTTGGCGGAGGTGGCGATCTCCGGCGCGCCGCCGCCGCCCGGCAAGCGGACCTTGGGCTGCGCATAGTCGCCGATCACGGTGGTGTTGATATTGGCGTAGCGGTCGAGCTGCGCGGTGCCGAGGAAGCCGACGTCGATCCGGCCGCCCTGCAGCCAGTAGCGGAACATTTCCGGGACCGACACGGTGGTGGTCGCGGTCTCGCACAGCTCGCCATCGCCGATCGACAGCGGCAGCACGTCCGGCTTGGCGCCGATGGTGCCGGACTCATAGATCAGCACCACATCGGGGGCGTGGGTCAGCCGGGCCAGGTTGGCCGCGGCGCTGGGCAGACCGATGCCGACGAAGCAGACCGCGCCGTTCCACAGCGCGCGCGAGGCGGCAATCGTCATCATTTCATCGGCGGTGTATTCAAGCGACGCCATGGTTCGCTCCTGCGGCGGTATCGGTGGGGCCTTGGATGACGTGTTCCTGCATCCAGGCCAGGAAACTGTCGCGATCGCGCGAGATCGCATCCCACTGCTTGTAGCTGCTGTTGTCGCGCTGGTAGTAGCCGTGGGCGTAGGACGGATAGGCGCCGCCCGGCACCTTGGCTACCGCCGTCACCACCCAGTTCGGCAGCACCACGGCGTTGGGGCCGGCATCCAGCGTATCGACGATCTCCTCCACCGTGACGATGGCGGCCCGGCGCGCAGCCAGGCAGGCCTGCTTCTGCACGCCGACGATGCCTTCGAACAGCACGTTGCCGGCGCGGTCGGCCTTCTGGGCGTGCACGATGGCGACATCGGGCCGCAGTGCCGGAACCGCTGCCAGCCGCTCGCCGGTGAACGGGCAGTCGATGAACTTGATGGTGGAGGTCACCTTCGGCAGGTGGTTGCCGATGTAACCGCGGAACACCGCGAACGGCAGGCCGGCCGCGCCGGCATCGTAGGCGTTGGCCATCGCGGCGTGGCTGTGTTCCTCGATCTCCAGCGGCCGGGGCCAGCCGTTTTCGACGGCATCTCGCAACCGGTGCAGCGAGCCGACGCCGGGGTTGCCGCCCCAGGAGAACACCAGCTTGCTGGCACAGCCCATGCCGATCATCTGGTCGTAGATCAGATCCGGCGTCATGCGGATCAGGGTCAGATCCTTACGGCCCTGGCGGATGATCTCCTGCCCGGCCGCGAATGGGATCAAGTGTGTGAATCCTTCCAACGCCACGCTGTCACCGTCGCGGACGTACTCCGCGATCGCAGCCTGGAGCGACATCATCTTTGCCATATGCAAGCACCGTTTGTTCGCTTAATGCACAGGTATGCGACATGCGAACACCATAGGTAGGCTCCGAAAAGCTGTCAAGACTCTCGACCACACCTTTTATTGCCGGCGCGGCTAGGCTTGGGCAATGCTTGACCCGTCGGTCAGCTTCTCTTAGCTTTGCTCTTGTCCGCGACGCGCCCATGCGTCCGGATTACGAACACACTTATATCCGCTTGCCTGTTCAGCCGGACAACGGCTTCGCAGGTCGATCTTTTGGAGGAGATGCAGATGAAGCTGCGACGCTGCAGCAAGATTCTGGCGGTGACGGCCGCCCTTGCGATTGCTGGACTCGGGGCGGCGCATGCGCAGCAGCCGTCCTCGATCCGTATCGGCTATGCCGTGTCCAAGACTGGCCCCTACGCTGGCGGTGCGACGACGACGACGCTGCCGAACTACCAGCTCTGGGTGAAGGAAATCAACGATGCCGGCGGCATCAAGGTCGGCGATCGGCGCCTGCCGATCGAGGTCGTCGAATACGACGACCGCAGCAGCTCCGAAGAGGCCGTGCGCGCCATCGAGCGGCTGATCAACCAGGACAAGGTCGACTTCGTACTGGCTCCCTGGGGTACCGCTCTGAACTTGGCGGTCGGCCCGGTGCTGGACCGCGCCGGCTATCCGCACCTGGCGGTAACCAGCGTCTCCGACATGATCACCCAGCTCAGCAAGCGCTGGAAGAACGCCTTCTTCTTTGGCGACACCTCGGCCAACTATGCCCGCGGGGTGGTCAGCGTCCTCGACCAGCTGCGCAAGGACGGCAAGATCGGCGACACCGTGGCGATGGTGAGCGTGGCCGACCAGTTCGGCATCGAGCTCTCCAAGGCCGCTCAGGCCGCGCTCGACAAGGCCGGTTTCAAGCTGGTCTACAACCAGAACTACCCGATCGGCACGCAGGACCTGCAGTCCCTGGTTAACGAAATGCGGCGGCGCAACCCGGATGTGGTGCTGGCCTTCAGCTACCCGCCCGACACCATCGCCTTCACCGACCAGGCCAAGGCGCTCGGCCTCAACCCCAAGGTGTTCTACACTGCCGTTGGCACTGCCTTCCCGCTGTATAAGCAGCGCTTCGGCGACAACATCGAGGGCGTGATGGGCACCGGCGGCATCAATCCGAACAGCCCGGCCATCAAGGACTACATGGAGCGCCACCAGAAGGCCCTCGGCAAGGAGCCGGATCGCTGGCTGAGCCCGGTCACCTACGCCAGCCTGCAGGTGCTGCAGCAGGCCATCGAACGGGCCGGCACCCTCGACCGCCAGGCGGTCGCGAAGGAGATACGCAGCGGCACCTTCGACACCATCGTCGGCCAGATCTCGCTGCAGGATCAGGTCTACAGCGGCGGCTGGATGGTCGGCCAGTGGCAGAACGGCGAGTTCCAGGCCATCGCCCCGCTGAATCGTGACGGCGCCCGTCCGGCGCTGGTTCCGAAGCCGGCCTGGAAGTAAGCGACCCCGGATGGCTGGGCCGGCGGCGGGCACTCTCTTCCCGCTCGCCGCCCAGCCATCGTCTTTTATAGCTTCACTGCGGAAATCAATCGGATGCCGATACTGGACGCCTTGCTCAACGGGCTGACGCTGGGCGGGATGTATGCGCTGGTGGCTGTGGGGCTGACCCTGCAGTACGGGGTGGCGCGCATCATGAACCTGGCCTATGGCGAGTGTTTGATTGCGGCGGCGTTTGCCGCCTACTGGCTGTTCAGCGGTTTGGGGCTGAGCCCGCTGCTGGGGCTGGGGCTGGTGGTGCCGCTGGCGTTTGCGCTGCACTGGCTGCTCTACCGGCTGCTGCTGGTGCCGCTGGTGCGCCGCGCCAAGAGCCGGGCGGCGCTGGAGGTCGACAGCATTCTCGCCACCTTCGGCCTGCTGTTCATCGTCGAGGGCATCGTGCTGGTGCTGTTTGGCGGCAACTACTACAACTACGCCTACCTTGCCGGCGTGCTTGATATCGGCGGCACGCCGCTGGCCTACAACCGGCTGCTGGCGCTGGGCTTTGCGCTGGTGCTGGGGCTGGGGCTGTACCTGCTGCTGACCCGCACCCGCGGGGGCACGGCGCTGCGGGCGGTGGCGGTCGACCCGGTGGCCGCGCAGCTGGTGGCGATCGATGTGCGCGCGGCCGCGGCGCTGGCCTTTGCGCTCGGTGGTGCGCTGGTGGCCGCCAGCGGCGTGCTGGTGAGCATGTTCCTCACCTTCAACGCCGCCATGGGCGTGGTGTTCACCATGAAGGCGCTGATCGTGGTGATCATGGGCGGCGTCGGCAACCTGGCCGGCTGCCTGGTGGCCGGGCTGCTGCTTGGCTTTGCCGAGAGCTTTGTCGCCACCTACCTCGACCCGGGGCTGACCATCGCCGTCAACTTCGCGCTGTTTCTCTTCATTCTGATCGTGCGCCCCAACGGGCTGTTCGGGAGGGCGAGCGCATGACCCTCAGACAACTCCTGCTGCTCACCGCCGGCGTGGGGCTGCTCGCCGCCGCGGCGCTGACGCCGCTCATCGGCAGCGGCTACGCCATGTCGATGGCCATCAACCTGCTCATGTTCACCGCGCTGGCCACCGCCTGGGCGCTGTTCTCCGGGCCGACCGGCTACATCTCGCTGGCGACCGTGGCGTTCTTTGGCATCGGCGCCTACACCGTGGCGGTGGTCGGCGAGGCACTGCCGTGGGGCCTGGTGCTCGCCCTGGCCGCCGGGCTCGGCTTTCTGGTGGCGCTGGTGGTGGGGCTCTCGACCCTGCGGCTGCGCGGCGTCTACTTCGTGATCTTCACCTTCGGCCTGGCCGAGCTGATCCGCCAGCTGGTGACCTGGTACGAAGCCAACCACGCCGGCTCGGTGGGCCGCTTCGTCTTCCTCGACATCAGCCAGGCGCAGATCGTCTGGCAGCTGACCGCGGTCACCGCCGTGGTGTTTCTGCTCGGCGCGCTCCTCCAGCGCTCGCGGCTGGGCCTGACCCTGCGCATGATCGGCGATGACGAGACGGTGGCGCTGCACTGCGGCGCCAACACCACCGCCGCCAAGCTGCTCGCCTTCAGCCTCTCCGCGGCGCTGATGGCGCTGGTCGGCGCCATCGTCGCGCCGCGCTGGACCTACCTGGACCCGACCATCGCCTTCAACCCGGTGGTGTCGTTCCAGGTGCTGATCATGGCGCTGCTCGGCGGCGCCGGCCGGCTGTACGGCCCGCTGCTGGGGGTGATTCCGCTGGTGCTGCTGTTCGAGTACCTGTCGGCCCACTTCCCCAACCACTTCAGCATCCTGCTTGGCGTGACCTTCCTCGCCATCGTCTACCTGGTGCCGAATGGGGTCGCCGGGCTCGCCGAGCGCTACCTCGGCCGCCCGCGCCCGTCGCAGCCAGCAGCGGCCGCTCCCGCGCAACCGAAGGAGGGCACGTCATGACCCGCGCCCCGATCCTGACCGTCGACGGGCTGAGCAAGCGCTTCGGCGGCCTGGTGGCGGTCGATGGCCTGAGCTTCAGCGTCTACCCCGGCGAGATCGTCGGCCTGCTCGGCCCCAACGGCTCGGGCAAGACCACCACCATGCACCTGATCTCCGGGGCGCTGAAGCCGAGCGCCGGCTCGATCCGGCTCGGCGGTGACGAGATCGCCGGGCAGCCGCCGTACCGCATCGCCCGCCTGGGCATCGCCCGCACCTTTCAGCTGGTGCGGGTGCTCGGCTCCATGACCTGCCTGGAGAACGTCCAGGCCGGGCTCGCCTTCGGACCCGGCGCGCTGGCTGGCAAGGCCGCCGCGCAGCGCGCCCACGCCCTGCTGGAGCGGGTCGGCATGCACCCGCTCGCCGACCGGCCGGCCGGCGAGCTGACCTATCTCGACCAAACGCGCCTGGAGCTGGCCCGCGCGCTGGCGGTGCGTCCACGGCTGCTGCTGCTCGACGAGTGGCTGGCCGGCCTCAACCCCTCCGAGCTGGTGGAAGGCATCGCCCTGCTGCGCGCGCTGCGCGAGGATGGCATCACCATGGTGCTGGTCGAGCACGTGATGGACGCCATCCGCTCGCTGTGCGACCGCTGCGTGGTAATGAACGCCGGGCGCAAGATCGCGGATGCACAGCCGGAGGCTGCCCTGTCGGACCCGGAAGTGGTCCGTGCCTATCTGGGAGACGACGATGCTTGAGCTGCAAGGAGTAGCGGTCGCCTACGGCCAGCACGTGGCGCTGCGCGAGGTCGCCCTCACGGTCGCGGCCGGCGAGGTGGTGGTGATGCTCGGCGCCAACGGTGCCGGTAAGTCGACCCTCTTGAAAGCCATTGCCGGGTTGGTGACGCCACTGTCCGGCGCCCGGATCCAGCTGGATGGCACCGACCTCACCGCCCTGCCGGCGCACCGCATCGTCGAGGCCGGTATC
>JAJUFY010000480.1 GCA_029263635.1 Ectothiorhodospiraceae bacterium
CAGGTCCTCCGCCGGGGTGCCGCCGGCCATGTGATAGAGCGCCAGCATGGAGTGGGTCTTGCCGCCACCAAAGTTGGTCTGCAGCTCCACCACCGGGTCGCCCCCGGCGCCGCCCAGCCGCTTCGCGGCACCCAGCAGCAGGCTGCTCAGCCCCTCGGTCAGGTAGGTGCGGGCGAAGAACTCCCGCGGGTTGCGGTATTCGGAGGGCGCGCTGCCGGCGTGAACCTTGGCCAGGTCGGCGGCGAACTCCGCCTGCTGGAACTCGCCGGTGGCCACGTCCTGGTGCGGCTGCACCACCTCGCGCCAGGGCAGCAGCCCGCCCACGGTCTCCACCGAGATGTCGAGGCGGCGGGTCTTGCGCCGCTCCTCATTGCGCTGCAGCTCGGCGAACTTGGTGCGCAGGATGGTGTCGCGCATCCGCCCCAGCTCGGCCGCGGTCTCCCCGGCGCTGATCGCCTCCATCAGTCGCCGCATGGAATCCAGCGCCCGCTCGGCATCGTCATAGGTGAAGGTCCTGTTGTGCGAGAGCTTGTTTCGCACCTCGACCAATTCATTCACGATCGAGCGCTCGGCGCGACCCAATACCGCCTTGAACGCCTCCATCCAGAAGCGGTCCATTGCGTTCAGCAACGCCGACTGGTCCCACTCGATCCGACCGTTGGAATCGGGCCGCAGGCCCTGCATTCGCTCCACCACCTGGAGCTGCCAGTGGCCCTTCAGCGCGGAGTCCAGCCGCTTCTCCACGAAGGGGGTCAGCGCCGTGGGCAGCAGCTCCATGCCCTCGAACACGATCTGCCGGGTCGACTTGGCCATGCTGGTTCCCCCCTAGACCTCGAAGTTCATTTGTTGGTTCCGCCGCTCCAGCGAGACCGTGGCGGCGAGCTGGCTCAGCTCCGCCCAGTCGGCGATCAGCGCGTTGTAGGCCGTGGCCTCGGCCGCCTCGCGGCGCTTGTTGGCGGCGATGTCGTAGAGGCAATAGGCCAGATCCTTCACCGCCTCGGCCCGCGGCCCGAAGCGCTTCAGCAGCAGGGCGGTTTCTTCCGACAGGCCCATGCTCTCGTGCAGGCGCAGCAGCTGCTGCAGGCACATCCAGGCGGTCGTTTCCTCCTCCTCGGCCGGCTCCCACTCCGGATCCAGCTCCTCGCGCCTCAGCAGCCGCACCTTGCCGGCGGCGCTTTCCACGATCCCGGCGTGCTTTACGCTCTCCACCGAGATGCCGCGAGCGCGGGCCAGGTTGTCGGCCACGCCGTAGTCTCCCTTGCCCATGCCGAACTGCTCGAACCAGGTGATGGCAAAGCGCGTCTCGGCCCGAAACTCCCCCTGAATGCCGCCGAGGAATTCGTCCAGCTCGGCATTGATGAGCTGCAGCGCCGTCTTCACCGTCATCGGGCTGTCGTCCGCCTCCAGCACGGCCTTGTGGCGGGAGAAGACACCCATGCCGGGGCCGATGGCTGACTGCGGCATGTCCGCCGGGGCTATGTTGGCAGCCTGGAGCTCGGCGATC
>JAJUFY010000119.1 GCA_029263635.1 Ectothiorhodospiraceae bacterium
AGCGGCTGATGGCGAACGGTGCCGAAGCGAGCGCGGCGCTGCCCGAGACGCTGGCGGCCGCCAACCGCATGCTGGCCCGCTGGGACAAGCTGGCGGTCCAGCTGGAAGCGGTCGGGAACCGGGTCGAGGACATGGCCATCAGCGGCCGGCAGGAGCTGGAACAGGTAGGCCGCACCACCATCCCGGAGATCAACGGCCTGATCGCGGAGCTGCGGATGCTGACCGACAATCTGAACCGGCTGTCCGACGATCTGCGCGACAACCCGCGCCTGCTGCTGTTCGGGCGGCCTGACGCGGAACCGGGACCGGGCGAATGAGCACGGCGGGAGCACAGCCATGAGCGGACCGCGAACACGCTGCCTGTGGCTACTGCTGGCGGTACTGCTGGGCGGCTGCGCCGGCCTCCAGCGCCAGCCGCCACCGCTGGATTTCCGGCTGGAGCTGGAGGCCGGCGCCATCCCGGAACTGCCGCGCCAGGACGGTATCCTGCGTATCGCCCGGCCGGAAGCGGTCGCCGGCACCGACACACGCCGCATCGCCTACCGGCTGCAGCCGCACCAGTTGCGCTACTACACCCGCAGCCGCTGGATCGACTCGCCGGCCCGCATGCTCGGCACGGTGCTGGCCGGCGGCTTCGAAGCCTCGGGGCTGTTTCGCGCGGTGACCGACGACGGCACCCTGCCGGCCGATTATCTGCTCAAGACCCAGCTGCTGCGGCTGGAGCAGCAGCTGCCGCCCGACGGCCCGGGAACGGTGCAGCTGCAGCTGCGTATGCAGCTGATCCGGCTGCCGGAGCGCCAGCTGCTGGCCTCGAAACTGATTCGGGTAGACGCCCCCAGCCCCGGCAGGAACGCCGCCGGCGCGGTTGCGGGCGCGCAGGCGGCGCTGGAGCAGGCCGTCGTTGAAGCCATCCTGGCCACGGCAGCGGCGCTCGGGCTGCCAGCCCGGCGCGGCTAGCCGGCGCCGCGCAGCGCCGACAGCTCTATCACCTCGTAATCGTCCGGCTGATAGGCCGTCATCTGCCGCAGCTCTTCCCGGCTCAGGCCGGAGGCGAGAACGGCGCCGCCCTGCAGATCGTGCTGATCGGTTTCCCCGAGCGGCTGCAGCCGCTCCAGTGGCACGGCAACGGCCTTCTCCCCCAGGCCGGCGAGGCTGGTGGTAACGACCACAGCCTGCAGGGTCTGCTGCCGTTTGCTGCGGACCACGGCCCGCACCGTGCCCAGCGCTTCGCCATTAATGCCGGTTACCGGCCGGCCCAGCAGCGCACCCAGCCGGTCTGCCCGGGCCTCGACGCCAGGCGCCGATTGCTGCCGGGACTCGAGGCTTGCATGCCGCTGGATTTCCTCGCTCCCTTCCGCCTGCCCGACACCGGCGAGCGGCTGCGGCGTGCTCCTGCTGCCCGGGGTCGGCAATGTCGGCCGCTCGATCGGGCCGTTGTAGCTGCCGCGGGTACCACGCCCTCGATCCAGATAGTCGTCCTGGCTCCAGGCCGGACCGGACGCTCCCAGCAGCCCGAGGTACAGCAGCAGTCTGGTCAGACCCGCGGCTCCAAGGGTTGACGGTCCACGCATCGTGCCCACTCCTCTGCTGCCGGGCCGCTGGACCGGCGGCTCCAAGCCAGACATGGGCATCCATGGCCAGGAAACAAGAAATCACCGCCGCCCGGTGCGGTGCAGTACCATCATGCAATGCTTCGCAGTCCAGGCTCCGCCATGTCACGTCGAGGTCTGCTGTCACTTCTGCCGCTGCTGCTGACCGTCGGTTTCGGCGACGCCGGAGCCGCCGTGCCGGTGGAGCTGCCTCCCCCATTGACGCCGTACACCGATGAGGCACAGATCGCTGCCAGGGCGCGGCCGGAGGAAGCGCTGTCGGTCAACGAGCCGATCTACTTCCTGCTCGGCGGCAGCCGCGATGTCACCGCCCGCTTTCAGCTCAGTTTCAAGTACCGGATCTTCGACGAACACGCGCGCCTGGTGCAGACACTGCCGCCGATCGGAGGCCTTTATCTGGCTTATACCCAGACCTCGCTCTGGGATCTGAGCGAGGAATCCATGCCGTTCGAGGACACCAGCTACCGCCCCAGCGTCTTCTGGCTGTACGACAGCGGCCGGCGGGGCCTGCTGCCCCGCGAGCTGCGGGTGGGCTATGAGCATGAATCGAACGGCCAGGGCGAGCTCACCTCCCGCAGCATCGACACGCTGATCGTCCAGCCGCGCTGGGAAACCACGGTCAACGGCCGCAAGCTGGAGCTCGCCCCCAAGCTGCATCTCTACCTGCAGGAGAAGGGCAATCCCGACATCAAGCACTATCGCGGCGATATCGCCTGGTTCGCCCGCTACGGCCGCGAAACCAGCTGGATCTGGCACGGCCTGTTCCGCTATGGCCGCGGCGGGCATCCCACGGTGCAGCTCGATGTCTCCTATCCGCTGCGCGCGCCGCTGCTTGCCCGCAGCGGCGCATTCTTCCATGTGCAGCTGCTGCACGGCTACGGCGAAACCCTGCTCAACTACAACGAGCGCGTCGGCCTGCGAATCTGGCTCGGGCTCTCCCTGGTGCGATAACCGGCAGGCTCGGCGGCACCGAATGGCGGGCTTGTGCCATCCCCGGTTCTGCTGTTACGGTTATCGCATGCACGTCCTGTACCGCTATTACTGGCGATTTACTTGGCCCCGGGGATCCAGCGGGATCCGGGCGCGCAGGACGTCCAGCCGATAACAGAACTCTGCTGGTTGCCAGAAGCCGAACGCCCCGGATCCGAGCCTCGGGGCGTTTTCGTTTCGGCGTCTGCGACAGATAACCAGGAGAGTTTGTTCATGATCGATTCCATCGCCGCTGATCCGGCAGCCCAACGTGCCCTTGCCCAGCGCGACCTCACCGACCCCGCTGCCGGCCCCCATGCGCTGCAGCAACTGATCGCCGAGGCCCACACGGCCCTCGCCGACCGCTGGCACTGCCGCCGCGAACTGCATCGCGGCAGCCCGATCTTGGCCGCGCAATCCCGGCCGTCAGTGCCCGGACGGCACGACGGGCTGCGGCTGCGGCCGAACATGCGCACTCTGCTGCCGGCCCTGCTTGCCGCGCAGGCCCTGGATCCGCCGGAGGACCTGCTGCTGGTCTGCCCGGGACTGGTCTACCGCCGCAGCCCGCTCTCCCCTCTGCATGCGGCCGAGCCGCACCAGCTCGACCTCTGGCGCCTGTATCGGGGCCGGCTGGGCAGCATCGAGCTGGCCGACATGGTTCGCACGGTGCTGGCTGCCACCCTGCCGGGCCGGCGCTATCGCCTGCTGCCGTCGGCGCGGCCGCACCTGACCCACGGCATGCGCGTCGACATCCACAGCGAGCACGGCTGGGTGGCCATCGGCCGCATCGGGCTGCTGGCCCCCGCCCTGCTGTCCGCCAGCGGGCTGAACCCGGCAACGGTCTCCGGGCTCGGCATGACCCTCGGCCTGGACCGGGTGCTGATGCAGCGCAAGGGACTCACCAGCATCCAGCTGCTGCGCAGCCGGATTCCGGCGATCGCCAGCCAGATGCTGGACCTGCGCTCCTACACGCCGCCGGCTGACACGCCGGCCCAGCACCGCGAGCTGTTCATTCCGGCTGGCGCCTGCAAGAGCGACATCGAACTGGCCGAACGCATCCGTGCATTGCTGCCGGAACGGCTGGACGTGATCGAGCAGGCTGCCCTGCAGCCGGACGGACGGCTGCGGCTGGTGCTGCGCCATCACGGCCGGGTGCTGACGGCACGCGAGGCAGACGGCATCTGCGACGAGATCGGCGCGCTGTTCGCGCAGCCGGTGGCAGCGGCCAGGCCGGCCTATGCTTGACGGCCGGCGGCCGACGCGCCATTTGTTGCAGGAAATCGACCGAAGGAGCGGATCATGGCCGATCTTGAACTGGCGACCTTGGGTGGCGGCTGTTTCTGGTGCATCGAACCGGTGTTCGATGCGCTCGAGGGCGTGGCAGACGTCGTCTCGGGCTACTCCGGCGGCGACCGGCCCAACCCCACCTACGAGCAGGTCTGCAGCGGCGCCACCGGCCATGCCGAGGTGGTGCAGATCCGCTTCGACCCGGCGCGAATCTCCTACCGGGAGCTGCTGCAGGTGTTCTTCACGGTGCACGACCCGACCCAGCTCAATCGCCAGGGCAACGATGTCGGCACCCAGTACCGTTCGGTGATCTTCTACCACTCTCCGGAGCAGCAGCGGACGGCGGAAGCGGTGATCGAGGAACTAACCGCAGCCAGGCTCTGGCCGCGGCCGATCGTCACCGAGCTGAGCCCGTTCAAGGCGTTCTACCCGGCCGAGGACTACCACCAGGAATACTTCCGTCACAATCCGCAGCAGCCTTACTGCCAGATCGTGGTCGCGCCCAAGGTCGCCAAGTTCCGGCAGCAGTTCGCCGACCGGCTCAAGCGGTGAGCAGGCGGCGCCTGCCCGGAGCCAGGTCCTAAGCGCGTTCCTGCGTGATCGCCGCGGCCCGTTCCAGCAGGTCGGCGTCGCTGAGGGAACGCACGCGGCCGACCGCCACTTCCCAGCGTCCTTCCGCGCACAGGCCGCTCATGCCGGCCTGCTCGTAGGCATCCAGCAGCTCCCGCACGCACTCGTCGCGTATCGCGGTCGCGAGTTGCCGCCGCTCGGTATCGTCCATCTTGATAACCTCCCTCGGCCGCCCGGCGGCCGGAATGTTTCGTCTATACTGCGCCCTTACCCGCCCGGAGGAGAACAGCATGTCGAGAATAGCGAAGGCGGTCGTCTGCCGCGAATGGAATGCGCCCCTGCAGGTCGAGGAGATCCGAGTCGATCCTCCCAAGCATGGCGAGATCACCATCAAGCTGGCCGCCTGCGGCGTCTGCCACAGCGACCTGTCGGCCGCCAACGGAACCATCCGCTTCCCGCCACCACTGGTGCTCGGACATGAGGGCGCCGGGGTGGTGGTGGAAGTCGGCGAAGGCGTTACCGACTTCCAGGTCGGCGACCACGTGGTCTCGTCCTTCATCTATATGTGCGGCAAATGCCGCTATTGCAGCCAGGGCCGGCCGGTGCTGTGCGAGAAGGCCGCCCAGGCGTTCTTCACCCTGCCCGACGGCTCGGTGCGGACCTTCGATGCCGACGGCAAACCGCTCAACGTGTTCGGCGGGGTCGGCGTGATGGCCGAGTACGCCACCCTGCACGTCAACAACGCCGTCAAGATCGACTCCGACATTCCGCTCGACCGCGCCGCGCTGGTCGGTTGCGCGGTGATGACCGGTGTCGGTTCGGTGTTCAACACCGCACAGCTGCGGCCCGGCTCCACGGCTGCGGTGTTCGGCTGCGGCGGCGTCGGCCTGAACGTGATCCAGGGCTGCGCCATCGCCGGCGCCGAGACCATCATCGCCGTCGACACCAACGACCAGAAGCTGGAAATGGCCCGCCAGTTCGGCGCCACGGAAACGGTCAACGCCGCCAAGGAAGAGGATGTCGCCCGCGCGATCAGGAAGCGCACCGGCGGCGTCGACTATGCCTTCGAGTGCGTGGGCGCCGGCAGCGTGGTGGAGCAGGCCTACAACAGCCTGGGCCGCGCGGGTACCGCGGTGGTGATGGGCGTGGCCAATCCCGGCGACAGGACCACCTTCAAGACCCTGACCCTGCCCGCCGACGAGCGCACGCTCAAGGGCAGCTGGTACGGCTCGGCCCGGCCGCAGCACGACTTCCCGCAGCTGCTGTCGCTGTACCGGCGCGGCAAGCTCAAGCTGGACGAACTGGTGACCCGCACCTACGGCATCGACGAGGCGGTACAGGCCTTCGAGGACATGCAGTCCGGCCGCAACGCCCGCGGCGTGATCGTGTTCTGAACGCCCACGCCCCTCTCCCCGCTGGGGAGAGGGGCGTGACCGGGACAGACTCAGCTTGCGGCCGGGGCGCTTACCGCCGGCTGCAACCAGTCCGGGTGCTGGCGCGCGGCGCGGTTGACGGCGGACAGCACCGCCTGCAGCGACGCCTTGACGATGTTGCCATCGCGGCCGACACCGAACAGGGTACGGCCGGGGCCGCCGAAGCCGATTTCCACATAGGCCAGGGCCGGCGCATCGGCGCCGTGGCCGACCGCATGCTCGCGGAAGTCGACCACCTGCAGCGCAAGATCGAACTGGCGGTTGAGCGCATCCACAAAGGCGGCGATAGGACCATTGCCGCGGCCGCCGGCGACGAACTGCTTGCCGCCCATCAGGATGGTGGCCGACAGCGCTTCCCGCCCCTGCGTCGAGTCGTGCTGGGAGCGATAGTCCTGCAGCGCGTACGGCCCGCCCTGCTCCAGGTACTCGGAGCGGAAGATGTCCCAGATCATCGCCGAGGTGATTTCCTTGCCGGTGCTGTCGGCGATTTCCTGCACCACCCCGCTGAACTCGATCTGCAGCCGCCGCGGCATCGCCACCCCATGGTCGCGCTCCAGCAGGTACGCCACGCCGCCCTTGCCGGACTGGCTGTTGACGCGGATCACCGCCTCGTAGCTGCGGCCGAGGTCCTGCGGATCGATAGGCAGGTAAGGAATTTCCCAGATGTCGCCGTCGCGGCGCGCGGCGAAGCCCTTCTTGATGGCGTCCTGGTGCGAGCCCGAGAACGCGGTGAACACCAGCTCGCCGGCATACGGGTGGCGCGGATGCACCGGCAGCTGGTTGCAGTACTCGGCGCAGCGGATGGCGGCGTTGATGTCGGAGAAGTCGAGCTGCGGATCCACGCCCTGGGTGTAGAGGTTGAGCGCAAGCGTCACGACGTCGACGTTGCCGGTACGCTCGCCGTTTCCGAACAGGGTGCCCT
>JAJUFY010000057.1 GCA_029263635.1 Ectothiorhodospiraceae bacterium
ATATGACCGCCGCGCAGCAACTCGTTGAAGATTTCCTGCAGTGCAGGCAGGGCGTGGGCATCAGTCATGGGAACCGTCCTTCTGCAGCCGGCGCACGTAGCCGTGCACGCGGACTTCGCCGAAATGGTGGCTGCGGCGCTGCTCGGCGGGTGCCGCCCCCAGCTCGCCGATGGCATCCCCCAGGCAGCGGAGCAGCACGCCGGTGCTGGCGCGGCCCTTGAGCCGCTCGATCAGCCAGCCCAGCACGTCGTCCACCTGGCCGGCCTCGCGCAGCTCGCGCTGCACGCGCTCGACCAGCAGCAACTCGTCGGTGGCGCTGGCCTGGCCCGGCGCTTCCTCGATGCGCACCACTTCGTGCGGATCGGCATCGCCGATCGCGTGGGCATAGCCGAGCACGCCGAGATCGTGGAACAGCATGCCCCGGCGCTGCCGGCAGATGTTGAGCTGCGGGCTGGCCGTCAGCGCGTTCTTGCCGTGCTGGCGCACCTGCTCCAGCAGCAGGCTGGCGCCGCGCGCCGCCCGGCTCTTCTCGCGGTAGGCGCGATAGAGCGGCTCCACCTCCAGCATGGCCTGGTGAAAGTCGGCGGCGATGTGCTGGCGCATGCGGGTCAGGCGCCGCCGGGTGCGCTGGCACTGCTCCACCACCGCCGGCTGGGTCAGCAATGACTCGGCGCCGCGTCCCAGGGTCTGGTCCAGCTGGTCGAGCTGGCCCTGGAACGGCTCGGTGGGGTCGATGATCTCGCGCATCGGCGAGAGGTAGTCGGTGAAGATGCGGGCGATGTTCTCGTAACGCGCCCGCAGCGGCAGCCGCTCGGGGTTGGCGCGCGCCGCCTGCACCTCGTTGGTGATCTTCTCGCGGTTGCCGTGCATGTCCTGCCGCACCTGCTCGATGGTGTCGGCAATGGCGGTGAGCAGGACAGCCGCCTGTGCGGGCTGCTGCTGCTCGATGCTGGCCTCCAGTCGCTGGCGCAGGTCGTCCAGCTCCTCGATGTAGCCGGCGATCTGCCGCACCGAGGTCAGGTGATACTGCTCGCGCACGTACTGCAGGAAGCGCCAGACCGGCAGCGGCATCTCGTAGGCGCCGCCCTCCGGTGCCGGCTCCAGGAAGCCGAGCTCGATCAGCGAGGCAGCGATGGACTCGGCGCTGGCCGAATACTCCTTGCGCTGCCGCGCCGCCAGTGCCAGCAGCTCGGCATCGGTGATCAGCTCGAAGCGCAGCAACTCCTCCAGCAGAGCGTAATGCTCGGCGGCGAAGTTGAAGAAGCGCTGTGGATTACGGGCCGCCATCGGCGTCTACCCGCCCGACATCGGCGTCAGACAGGGCCATGGCGTCCAGGGCACGAGGGCAATGCAGTCAGGCTTGGTCATCAAATCGTCGTATTGTGTTGTTCACGTGCACGGTCCGGCCCGGAAGGCGCCGGGGCCACAAGAATACTCCGCCCGGCGCTGTCTGTGCGCGCGTCTCTCCAGCCCCGCGGGCCGAAGAACGCGCTCAGCGCAGCAGCACCAGCTCCGGCACCGCATTGGCGCCGCTCCAGACGATGGCATTCTGCCGGAACTCCCTCCCGATCCGGCGTGCCGCCGGCAGCGGCACGCCCAGGGCCAGATAGCCCGGCTCCGGCGGCCACTCGCCGCGGGGGTCGGTGCCGGCGGCCGGATACAGATAGGACGTCAGCTCCACCAGCCGCAGCCGCAGCCTAGCGTTCGCGGTCTGGTTCTCGGCGCTGCTCTGCGGTTCGCTGAACGGGTTATGGGCCGTGATGAATACGGCGCAGCGCTGCTGAGTCTGGGCCAGCAGCACGGCCAGTTCGGGCGAGTGGACCTGCACGCGAAAGCGAAATGCCGCCAGGCACGCTTCCACCCGGTACTCGGCCGCCCGATAGGCTGCCACCAGCTCCGGCGGGATGAGGGATTGCTGCATAGTGTTCGCCAGTTCAGACCCCGAAATTAGACTATGCCGCAGCAGCACCATTCTAGAGGGCGCTCGGGCCGCTTCGGGCCGTACCGCAAAGAAATCCGGCCTGCCCCTTGAAACCGGAAACAGCGCCCATAGCTTTGCTCTCACCTGCACCGATAACGTAGGTGAGCGAAAGCGATCCGGATCACTGTGCAGGGACGCCCCCGCTCTTCGGAGCGGGGGTTTTTCATTGCCCGCCCATTATTCCCGAAAGCCCAGCCGATTGAGCACGAAGGCGTAGTCGAAGGCCAGCTCCTTCAGCGCTTCATAGCGCCCGGAGGCACCACCGTGCCCGGCGCCCATGTGCGTCTTGAGCAGGAGCAGGTTGTTGTCGGTCTTGGTGGCGCGCAGCTTCGCGCACCACTTGGCCGGCTCCCAGTACTGCACCCGCGGATCGTTGAGGCCGGCGACGATCAGCATGTGCGGATAGTGCTGCGGCCTGACGTTATCGTACGGCGAATAGGCGTGGATGGCGTGGAAATATTCCTCCTCGCCCGGATTGCCCCATTCGTCGTACTCGATGACCGTGAGCGGCAGGCTGGGATCGAGCATGCTGTTGAGCACGTCGACGAACGGCACCTGCGCGACCACGCAGTGGAACAGCTCCGGCCGCATGTTGACCACCGCGCCCATCAGCATGCCGCCGGCGCTGCCGCCCATGATCGCCAGCCGTTCGGGACGGGTGTAGCCGGCCGCGATCACATGCTCGGCAGCGGCGATGAAGTCGGTGAAGGTGTTGGGCTTGTCGAGGAGCTTGCCGCCCAGCTTCCACGGCTCGCCGAGATCGCCGCCGCCGCGTATGTGGGCGATGGCGTAGACGAACCCGCGATCCAGCAGCGACAGGCGGGTCGGCGAAAAGCTCGGGTCCATGCTGATGCCATAGGCGCCATAGCCGTACAGCAGGCAGGGATTGCTGCCGTCCAGGGCCAGCCCCTTCCTGTGCACCAGCGAGATCGGCACCCTGGCGCCGTCCGGGGCGGTGGCCCACAGCCGCCGGCTTTCGTAATCGTCCGGATCGTGCCCGGCCGGCACTTCCTGCTCCTTGAGCAGGGTTTTCTGCCGGCTCCCCATGTCGTAGTCGTAGATCCGCCGCGGCGTCACCAGCGACGTATAGGCAAAGCGCAGCACCCGGCTGTGGTATTCCGGGTTCTCGCTGCCGTAGGTGGCGTACACCTCCTCCTCGAAGGCGATGTCATGCGCCTGGTCGGTGGCGAGATCGAAGATGCGGATCTTCAGCAGGCCCTCGTCGCGCAGGTAGGCCACCAGATGGTCGCGGAACAGCTCCACGCCTTCGATCTTGGTCTGCGCGCGGTGCGGAATGTACTCGCGCCAGGCGGTCCGGTCCCGGTACCGCTCGACCGGCACCCGCAGCAGCCGGAAGTTGACCGCATCCTCGTTGGTGAGGATCCAGAACTCCCCCTCGCGGTGCTCGATGGAATACTCCACCCCGTGCTGACGGGCCCGGAACAGCGCCGGAGCCGCCCGCGGGTCGGCCGCATCGAGGAAGTACTCCTCGCTGGTGACGTGACTGCCGAGCGAGATGTAGATCTGCCGGCGGTCCTTGCTGTGGCCGAGCCGCACGAAGAACGCCTCGTCCGGCTCCTCGAACACCGTCTCCTCATGGCCGCCGTCAAGACGGTGACGCACGACCCGGTACGGCCGCTTCACCGCATCCAGCACCGTGTAGTAGAAGCTCCGCGAATCCAGGCACCATTCGACATCGGCGGCGGTGTTGCCGATGTCCACGCCCAGCAGCTCGCCGGTCTCCAGGTTCTTCACCCGCAGCCGGTAGGTTTCGGAGCCGTCGGTGTCCTCGCCATAAACCAGCAGCCGGTGATCCGGGCTGACCGCGGCGGAACCGATGTCGTAATACTGGTGGCCGGTGGCCAGCACGTTGACGTCGAGGATCACCTCCTCCGCCGCCTCCAGGCTGCCGTGCTTGCGGCAGAAAATCGGGTAGTCGCGGCCCTGCTCGGTGCGGCTGTAGTAATACCAGCCGTCGCGGCGCACCGGCACCGACAGGTCGGTCTCCTTGATCCGGCTCAGGAACTCCCGGTACAGCGTCTCCTGCAGCGGCACGGTGTGCGCCATCATCGCCTCGGTGTAGGCGTTCTCCGCCTCCAGGTAGGCGATCACCTCCGGATTGTCGCGCTGGCGCAGCCAGAAATAGTCGTCCACCCGGCGCACGCCGAAGTGCTCGGTGATGTGCGGATGACGGGCGGCGACTGGCGGCTGCGGCATGGCGATGACCTCTCTGCTTCCGGTGAGCGGATACCGTGGGGGATGACGGCAGCAGCGCCAATGCCGCGCACCTGTCATTCCCGCGCAACAGCGCTGGCACGGCCCGGTCACGAAGCCTCGGTAGGCTGCGATGCCGTCACAGAGTGGAAGAGAGAAAGACGATGCGAGCCTCCGACCGCCCCGCTGCCACGACCGCATTCGCTGCCCTCCACGCCTTCGCGGCCATCTACGAGAGACGTTGCGGCCGGCGCCTCAGCCCGGGGAAGCTGACACACGATCCCGACTCGCTGCGCGATGCCCTGGAAACAGCCGCCGGGGCCGAAGACCCCGAGCTCTACGCCGCCGCCGAGCAGCTGGTGCTGAGCCTGCGGGCCTCGGGCCGCTATTCCACCGGCGCGAACTTGTCCCGATACATGGCGATGTCTGCCGCGTGCATCAGGCTCGGGTAATCGTTGCCGTCGTCCGGATAAATCGCCATGCCGACGCTGGCGCTGACTGGCACGCTGATGCTGCTGCCATCCGGGGCACGGATCACCAGCGGCCGCACCAGCGCTTCCTTGAGCTTGTCGGCCACCTTCCTGGCATCGTCGCGCACATGGATCTCGTTCAGTAGCGCCACGAACTCGTCGCCGCCGATCCGGGCCACCATGTCGCTGGCCCGCAGCGCCCGCTTCATGCTCCGGGCGATCGCCACCAGCGCCTGGTCACCGCCATGATGGCCGTAGGTATCGTTGATGCGCTTGAAGTCGTCGATGTCGATGAAGATCAGTGCCAGGCGCAGGTCGCTGTTGCGCGCCTGCTGAAGGGCGGTTTCGAAATGCCGCTCGAAGCCGGTGCGATTCGGCAAGCCGGTCAGATAATCGGACAGCGCCATCAGCTCATGGCTGCGCCGTTCGGCGTCCAGCACCACCGCCCGGTAGAACAGGTTGCGCCGCTGGCGCTCGATCATGTAGCTGGCGAATCCGGCCAGCAGGCTAGCAGCCAGTAGATTGATCAGGTTCGCCACCAGCCAGATCTCGAACGGAAGATCGATGGTCAGCGACGTACCGATATAGACGAGCACCAGCACCAGGTTGGCGAAAGCCGCCGGCACGAAGCGCAGGCCCGAAAAGGTGTAGTTCCAGACCACAACCAGCACCAGGCCCAGGTGGTAGGCGGCAGCCACCTCCGCCGTGCCGACAGCGATCATGATGATCGGCCCCAGGCCGGCGACCACGGTGGCGGCGGTCAGCAGCGCCGACTGCCAGCGCTTGAAAAACGGGCGATGGCTGGCGATGTAGACCGTGATCAGGAAAGCGACGATGGCGAGCCGCAGCAGCCAGATCCAGTGGTATTGATCCGGAAAGAACCACAGGTCCTGCAAGCCCAGCCCAAGGTAGAGCAGGCTTCCGAGCACCAGCGAATACCGGGCCTGCGACATCTGCCGGACGCAGTAATCATCCCGGAACGCCGCTTCCACCCCTGGATCGACGAACTGCAAACCAAGCCGTGCTCGCGCTGTTCTCCACAGTTGCCCGAGCAATACATTCCTCCCGCTGGCCGTCGGCTCACAAGCCCTTGCGGACTAACCAGGCCCCTGCTCCAAACCCGCGCGTCCACTGAAGCACCGGCCCGTTATTGTTTTTGTCGGTTTTGTTGCACCACCTGGAACGGTGGCCTTTCGTCTTCGGAACGACATGCACCGGTGCTGGCAACTTGGCAGCCGTTTCCAACCGCGAATTATGCGCACAAACGTCGCGTTAGGCGACTGTCTACCGCGCTTTTTTCTCACGAACACGGCGCCTGGGGCCGGCATCGTGCGGGGAAAAGTCGGCAACCGGCCGCCACCGCCGGTGGCCGGCAAGAAGCCGGTCGACAGCCGGACAGGCCCGCGCTGCCGGGCAGCGGTCAGACGATCCCCCGCGCCTCCTTGATCAGCGCATAGGCGGTACTGATCTCGCGGGTGCGCTCCTCGGCGATAGCCCGCATGCTCTCAGGCAGCCCCTTGACGGCCAGCTTGTCCGGATGGTTCTCGCTCATCAGCCGCCGGTAGGCGCGCTTGATCTCGGCGTCGGTGGCCGACGCCGCCACCCCCAGCGCCGCATAAGCGGCATCGAGCTTCTGCCGCGGCGACGGCCGGGCGGCGTTGGCGCGCAGCAGCGCCTCCAGCTGGGCAAGATCGGCCTCGGAGAAGCCCAGCCGCCGCGCCACCCGCACCAGCATCTCATGCTCGGCCGGATGCACGACGCCGTCGGCGGCGATGGCCGACAGCTGTACCTGCAAAAACAGCTGCAGCAACTGCCGGCGGCCGCGGCAGATCCGGGCCAGTTGCGCCACCTCGGCATCGAGGTCGAAACCGGGCGCCTTGCCCCGGTTGAAGGCGGCAATCGCCGCCAGGCGCCGCTCGCCGATCAGCCCCAGCTGCGCGAAGACCGCCTCGGCGGCCGAAATCTCGTCGCGAGTGACGACGCTGTCGGCTTTGCTCAGCGCCCCCATGACCGCGAAGGTCGAATCCAGGAACTGAGCCTGGATCCGCACCAGATGCTCGCGCGCCGCCTGCCGCAGCCGGCGGCCCAGCAGATACCCCAGTACCACGCCCACGATCAGTCCGCGCAAGCCGCCGATCGCAAGCCCGATTAACGCTCCAAGGATGATTGTCAGCATGCCGCGAGAGTAGCAGATACGGCATTCGCGACGCATGCGAGAGGCCTGGCGAGCGGCGTGCAGCCACCTGCTCCCGTTCATCCCGGCCAGCCGCGCAAGCCGCGGAATCGGCTTGCAGTAAAGGATGAATCGTGTTTCATTCCTTTCATGGCCTACCGACGCACGGAAAAAGTCGAAGCCCGGCTGGCGGCGACCCGCGAACGCATCGTCAGGGCCGCCCTCAGCCTGGTCGCCCGCGGCGGCTACGGCGCAACGGCCATGCCGGCCATTGCCGCGGAGGCCGGCGTATCCACCGGCCTGCTGTATCGCTACTTCCCATCCAAGGCGGATCTGTTCGACGAGGTGTTCCGGCGCGCCTCGCAGCGCGAAATCGATGCCTGCGCGGCCGCCGCGGCCCTCCCCGGCTCGGCCCGCGAGCGCCTTGCCCGGGTCGTCGAAACCTTCGCCCGCCGGGCGCTCAAGGGCCGGCGCCTGGCCTGGGCCTTGCTCGCCGAGCCGGTCGACCCGGTGGTCGACGCCGATCGCGCCCGCTTCCGCGAGCCTTACCGGGCCATCTTTGCCGACATCATCCAAGCCGGTATCGAGGCCGGCGAGGTCGCGCCGCAACACGCCAAGACGGTGGCGGCCGCCATGGTGGGCGCCATCGCCGAAGCGCTCATCGGACCGCTGAGCGAGGAGCCGCCCCGACCGCAGGACGAAGCCGAGCTGATCGCCACGGTGGTGCGCTTCTGCGTGCAGTCGCTCGGCCCGCCGCCAGACGCGAATTCGACCAAGCCTGACAAGGAGGACGGAGATGGCAACCAGGACATGCAGCCACGCACCGCCTAGCCGCGCCTGCCGGCGCGCGGACCCGGTAGCGCCCGGGCGACCGCGCCCGCATTGATTGGCCAGACATCACGATCATGGCGCCGCCGCCTCGGCGCCGGGCAAGGACAGCAGTCGCGGAACCCAACAGGAGAGACCGCATGAACGCACAGATCGACCAGCTCCCGCTCGAAAAGGACCGGGCCATGGCCAACACCCACGAGGTGTTCAACCAGCCGCCGCCGCTGGAGGACTACAACCTCTATGTCCAGGACCTGGCCCTGCAGGCGGCCGTGCAGCGGCACGGCGGCGGCTGGGCCGACAGCGACCTCACCGAGTTCGGCGCCCTGGCCGGGCGGGCCGACATCATCGAGCTCGGCTTCCAGGCCAACGAGAACCCGCCGGTGCTGTTTACCCACGACCGCTACGGCTACCGGGTCGACCTGGTGAAGTTCCACCCGGCCTACCACGAGCTGATGCGCATCGCCATCGAGCACGGCCTGCACAGCTCGCCCTGGACCGACCCCAAGCCCGGCGCCCATGTCGCCCGCGCCGCCAAGTACTACCTGCACACCCAGGTGGAGGCCTCGCACGGCTGCCCGATCACCATGACCTTCGCCGCCGTGCCGGCGCTGCGGCACCAGCCGGATCTCGCCAAGGCCTGGCTGCCGAAGATCACCGCCCGCCACTACGACCCGCGGAACGTGCCGGACGGCGACAAGCAGGCCGTCACCATCGGCATGGCGATGACCGAGAAGCAGGGCGGCTCCGATGTCCGCGCCAATACCACCCGCGCCTACCCGCTCGGCGCCGGCGGCCCGGGCCAGCCCTACGAGCTGGTGGGGCACAAGTATTTCGTCTCCGCGCCCATGTGCGACGCCTTCCTGGTGCTGGCGCAGGCGCCGGGCGGGCTGTCCTGCTTCCTGCTGCCGCGCTGGCGCCCGGACGGCAGCAAGAACCCGCTACAGATCCAGCGCCTCAAGCGCAAGATGGGCAACGTCGGCAATGCCTCCAGCGAGACCGAGCTGCGCGGCGCGCTGGCCTGGCTGGTCGGCGAGGAAGGCCGCGGCGTGCGCACCATCATCGAGATGGTCGCCATGACCCGCTTCGACTGCATGATCGGCTCTGCCGCCGGCATGCTCCAGGCCGCCGTGCAGGCACTGCATCACTGCCACCACCGCAGCGCCTTCGGCGCCCGGCTCAGCGAGCAGCCGCTGATGCAGAACGTCCTGGCCGACCTGGCCCTGGAGAGCGAGGCCGCCCTGGCCCTGATGATGCGCATGGCGGAAGCCATGGACCGGCAGGACGAGGAGCACGAGCGGCTGCTGGCCCGGGTCGGCACCGCCATCGGCAAGTACTGGATCTGCAAGCGCACGCCGCAGCACGCCTACGAGGCCATGGAGTGCATCGGCGGCAGCGGCGTGATGGAAGACTGCATCATGCCCCGCCTGTTCCGCGAGTCGCCGGTCAACGCCATCTGGGAAGGCAGCGGCAACGTGCAGTGCCTGGACGTACTGCGCGTCATGGCCAAGGAGCCGGCGGCACTGGAAGCCTATATGACGGAACTGGCGCAGGCGCGCGGCAGCGACAGCCGATTCGATCAGTACCTGGCACGGCTGCAGCGGGATCTGGGCGATACCAGCGAGCTGGAATACCGCTCCCGCAACCTGGTGGAGCGCCTGGCGCTGGCGATGCAGGCCGCGCTGCTGATCCGCAGCGGCGACGCTGCGGTCGCCGACGCCTTCTGCGCCGGCCGCCTGGACAGTCCGGACGGCCTCAACTACGGCACCCTGCCCAAGGGCGTGGACTGCAAGCGGATCATCGAACGGGCCCGCCCCGGCGACCACTAGCCGGCCGGTCAGCTCCTTATGGCTTCCGGGCAGCCGCTCAGGCTGCCCGGAAGCCTCGCCGCACCGCGCCTGTCGCTGTTTTCTTGATCCAAACCGGCACAAAGCGCCGTTGGGGCGGTATGATAGCGCCCCGCAGGGATCAGCAGATGCTTATACAAAAGCATATCAACCGTCTTTTCAGGATGTTCATCAACGCCTTGCAAGGCTAACTTGGCAGGCTGCCTTACGAACCGACTGGCTTTACGGCATCCGGGCAAGACTCCCTGCGACAGTCAGCAGCGCCGCCCCGACGACCTCTCGATACCGGCCCCGCCCCAGGCGGCCGAGCCGGCAACGCTCGTTTGGTTCAAGCCGGCCTGTATCCCGACCGCTTATCACCGCTCGGTTCGGCATGGCTCCAGCAGGCACGGCAAGCCCCGCTCCGTGGCCGCTCGCTCCGTTCCAGCGCTGCCCACTTGGGGAAAGACCATGAAAAAACTACTGCCGTTTCTGCTCCTGCTGGCCTTCAGCAGCAATGCGTTCGCGCTCAATCTCTACGACTCGCTGAGCGAGCCTCAGAAGTCCGTGCTCACCACCATCGTGACTCAGCTCGGCATCAAGGACGACGACAACAGCATCAAGGAAAAGCTGTACAACGAGTCATCCTTCATCTTCGAAGAGCGCTGGTCGTCCTACTGGACGGGGCTGAACGAGCTGGCCCGCTCCAACTACAAGGACGGCAAGGAAAAAGGCTTCATC